>CANFED010000109.1 GCA_947445995.1 Oxalobacteraceae bacterium
ATGACGGCAATCATGCCGATGGCGGTGACGATGTCGATCCAGTCCATCGCCATCTCAATGGCTGACGGCAAACGCTAGCACGACGTCGCCGGCTTGCTCCAGTCGGGTCCGTTCTTCGGTTTCCCAATCGCGGTAAAAGCGTTCCTTGAGCGCCAGCAGCGTGTACGGACGGGGCAGCGCAACCCAGACCACCTCGTCATCGCTGCGCGTCAGCTTCTGGTGAAATTGGGGTGTGAAATTGATGTCCATGTTGCTCCCTCCGGATCAATCGAGCCGTCTTCGACGCAAGGGCAGATGCGCGTTGATCTGCGTTGACAACGGTGATGTTGCCGTTCCCTTGCCAGCCGATAAAACACCAAGGTTACGACCGGATCGGCAAATTTGAAAGGAACGATTCTGAGGATGCATATGCGCTGGCTGTCGTTGCCATTTGGTACTGGCGGCAGCCAAAAAAACGCCATCACCAGGAGGCAATGGCGCTGTGGTGATGCGTCGCCGGTCGCTGGCACCGATGGCCGTATCGACTAGCGGCGCATGCTGCTGACCTTACGCACCACGGCAATCAACGCATCGACATCGGCGCGATTGTTGTAGAACGCCAGCGACGGCCGCACCGTCGCCTCGAGGCCGAAGCGACGCAGTATCGGTTGTGCACAGTGATGGCCGGAGCGCACCGCGATGCCTTCGCGATTCAGCGCCGCGCCGACATCGACCGTGCTGACGCCGTCCAGTACGAACGACAGCACGCTGGCCTTGTCGGGCGCGGTACCGATCAGCCGTATTCCGGGAATCGGCTTGAGCAGGCTGGTTGCGTATTGCAGCAACGCGTGTTCGTAGTGATGGATGTTGTCGATGCCGATGCTGTTGACGTAATCGATCGCCGCACCCAGGCCGACCGCATCGGCGATATTGCCCGTGCCTGCTTCGAAGCGTCCCGGTGCTGCCTGGTATTCGGTGTGCTCGAACGTGACGTCCTTGATCATGTTGCCGCCGCCTTGCCAGGGCTGGGTGGCGTTGAGCAAATCTTCCTTGCCGTACAACACGCCGATGCCGGTCGGGCCGAATACCTTGTGTCCGGAAAAGACAAACCAGTCGCAATCGAGTGCCTGCACGTCGACCCGCAAATGCGACACCGATTGCGCACCGTCGACCAGCACGCGGGCGCCGGCAGCATGGGCCATCGCCACCATCTGCTGCGCCGGCGTGATCGTGCCGAGTGCGTTCGAGACTTGCGTGAACGAGACCAGCCTGGTTCGCGGGCCGAGCAATTTCGCGTACTCGTCGAGCAAGACCTGACCATCGTCATCGACCGGGATGACTTTCAGGATCGCCCCGGTTTCCGCGCACAGCTGCTGCCACGGCACGATGTTGGCGTGATGCTCGAGCCAGCTGATGATGATCTCGTCGTCCTTGCGGATGTGCTGGCGACCCCAGCTTTTGGCGACCAGGTTGATCGCTTCGGTGGACCCGCGCACGAAGACGATTTCATTGGACGAGGAGGCGTTGAGGAAGCCGCGCACTTTCTCGCGCGCGCCTTCGTAGGCATCGGTGGCACGCGCTGCCAGTTCATGTGCGGCGCGGTGGATGTTCGAGTTTTCGTGGGCATAAAAATAGGCGACGCGGTCGATCACCGATTGCGGCTTTTGCGTGGTGGCGGCATTGTCCAGCCAGACTAGTTGCTTGCCATTGACGCGCTCGCCGAGGATAGGAAAATCTCGTCGTACCTGTTCGATGTCAAACGCTGCCGCCGATTTGCCGGCGCTGCCTTGCAGCGGCAGACTCTGGTGACCGGGCACATGGATGCCTGACTGCCGTCCCGAATGCTGTTCGAGAAAATAGTACGGCGTGTCGTTGTGGCGCGATGGAGCCGCGCGGGCACCGAATTGTGATGGCGACAGTAACGCCTGCAACTCGGCATCGCTGGGCAGACCGAAGCCGGCCGGTGCTGCGCCGCGTTGATGCAAGTCGGAACCGTGCGAAGCAGGCAAGGTCACCGGCCTTTCGTGCGCTGCAGCCGGAAAGCCGGCAAAGGCCGGTGCAGCACCGGCAGCCGTGGCCTGGCGCGCCGTGCGGTCCGGCTCAATGAAATAAAACGATGATGCGCCACCCGGCGAAGTGGCAGTCGCCGCCTGTGGCAACGCCACGCGTGGTGCCAGTCGCTCCTGCAGTTGCGCTTCGGTTGGCAAGCCGAAACCGGCTGGTGCCCTGTCGCTCAGGGGCAGACCCGAACCGAAAGCCTCGGGCACCGCCGGTGCGGCAGAGGCGGGTGCATCCGCCGCACCAGCCGGAAAGCCACCAGCTGGCGCTGCCCCGACCGGTCCCTTTGCACCGCCCAGCGATGCCAGCGAAAAGCCTTCCGGACCGGCCGTCGGACTGGTCGCCGAAAACAGCTGGTTGGCGAGCTGGTTTAGCACGGCAAGATCTGGCAACCCCGCTGGCAACCCCGCTGGCAACCCCGCTGGCAACCCCGCCGGAAAACCTTCGGGCAGTCCGTTCGTTGATGGATCAATTGTATTCATGGTATTTGCCCACTTCGACATCCTCCAGCACCGCGATGGCATCGTCGGTCAGCACAGCCAGCGAGCAGTACAGCGAGACCAGATACGATGCGATGGCCTTGTTGTTGATGCCCATGAAGCGCACGGCGAGGCCGGGGCTGCTTTCGCCGCCCGGCAGGTTCGGCTGGAACAGGCCGACCACGCCTTGGCGCGATTCACCGGTGCGGATCAGCAGGATGTTGCTCTTGCCGTCAACGATGTCGAGTTTGTCGCACGGGAACAGCGGGATGCCGCGCCAGGTCAGGAATTGCGAACCGAACAGCGAGACCGTTGGCGGCGGTACGCCACGACGGGTACATTCGCGGCCAAAGGCGGCGATCGCGGCAGGATGGGCGAGGAAAAAACCCGGCTCTTTCCAGACCTTCGTGATCAGTTCGTCGAGGTCATCCGGTGTCGGCGCGCCGGTGCGGGTCTTGATCCGCTGTAACGGCACGATGCTGTTGAGAAGACCGTATTCCTTGTTGTTGATCAGCTCGCTTTCCTGGCGCTCCTTGATGATTTCGATGGTCAGACGCAGTTGTTCGGCGATCTGGTTGTAGGGATTGCTGTACAGGTCTGAAATCCGGGTATGGACTTCGACCACGGTGGTCACGGCGCTGAGCTGGTATTCGCGGGGATGCTCGACGTAATCGACGAAGGTTTCCGGCAGTACGCGCTCGTCGCGGGCCGAGCAATCGACGGTGACGCTGGAGGCATCCTTGACCCGGTTGACGCGATAGATACCGGCTTCCAGCGGAACCCAGTGCAGCAGGTGGGTGAGCCAGCGCGGGGTGATGCGCGACATCTGCGGGACGGTACGTGTGGCTATCGCGAGGCCACGGGCGCCTGCATCGGTTAGTGCGGTTTGAGGTTCGTTTGACTTTGCCATGGAATGCTCCTGATGGTTGCTGTGGGCGGTGCGATTGATTGCAGTGGACTGCGGTTTTTTGGTTGTCGGGATGCCGTCAGTCGTTACGCATCTGTGCCTGCGAAATGCAGCTGCCAGCCGGCACGCTTTGTGTCAGCCAGACATTGCCGCCGATGGTCGAGCCGCGACCTACCGTGATGCGGCCCAGGACCGTGGCACCGGCATAGATCACGACATCGTCCTCGACGATAGGATGGCGCGCATTGCCCTTGATCAAAGTGCCGTTGTCGTCGGCCGGAAAACGCTTGGCACCCAGCGTGACGGCCTGGTAAAGGCGCACCCGCTGGCCGATGACGGCGGTCTCGCCGATCACCACGCCGGTGCCGTGGTCGATGAAAAAACTGCTGCCGATGTCGGCGCCGGGATGGATGTCGATGCCGGTCTGCGTATGCGCGATGTCGGCAATCATGCGGGCCAGGAAAGGCACGCCGAGCTGGTACAGCGCATGGCCGAGGCGGTAGTGCATGATTGCGATGGTGCCCGGATAGCACAACAGCACTTCGGCCACGCTGGTGGCGGCCGGGTCACCGTGGAAGGCGGCCTGCAGGTCGCTGACCAGCAAGGCCCGCAACGCCGGCAGCGCGCTGGCAAACTCCCGTGTGATGCCGATGGCTTGCTGGTACAGGTCCGTGTCGCTGGCGTCGTCCTCGCCCTCGCCGGTCGCGGATTCTGCCAACTTGTCGGTGGTGAACAGCAAGCCGCGCCGTACCTGTTCGGTCAGGGCGGTCAGCGTCGTGTTGAGCGTATTGCCAACGAAATAGTCGATGCTTTCATCGCTCAGGTTGGCCTGGCCGTAGTGGGTCGGGAACAGGACGGCCGCCAGGCCATCGAGGATGCCGAGCACGGCATCACGCGATGGCAGTTCGCGGATCCGGCCGTGGTGGCGGATCTTGTGAGTCACTTCGCGCGAGGTCCTCAGTGCCGCGACGACGCTGTCGAGCTGCCATTGCGGCGGCATTGTCGTACTCGCTTGACCCCGGCGCGTTGCCGGTGTGGCCGCCACGCGGGCAGGGGCGGTCTGGTTCGTAGCCATCGTCGTCATCTTTCGTGCAAAGGGGTAAGTGCAGCGTGTCTCGAAACCTCCGAATCGACCGATGGCCGTGATCAATCCGGGGAGCCGCTTCTGGCCGTGCAGGACACGCCCTGCAACTGCGCACGCGCATCAGCAGGGCCAGTCCGTCGCCGCAAGAAGTCATTGCAGGATCGTAGGAGATTTGCGCTGTCTGGCCAACGAACGAAACCGGCTAGCCATAGACGGTTTCTGCATAAAGCAGGAGCCGGGAGGTCGATGCAGTGCGCTAGCAAGCTCATTGCCCGCGCGTGATGGCGATCTGTTTGCGCTGGTTGTCCTTGAAGGAATACAGCGTCACCGCCGCATTGTTGAGGTCACCATTTGCGGTGAAAGAGATCAGGCCGGTGATGCCCTGGTAATGGCTTGCTGCCAGCACTGGCAGATAGGTCTGCTGTTCGGCGGAGCCGGCGCGCTGCATTGCATCGGCCAGCGCATTGACTGCATCGAAGGCATACGCAGCCACCCACAGCACGTCGATGCCGAAGCGCTTTTTGTAGGCGGACTTGAACGACTCCAGTTCTTTTTCGCCAGAGGCATCGACCCCGCCCGGCAAGGCACAAATGACTTGTCCGTCAGCGATCTGGCCACCGGCCAGCTGCACTAGGTTCTGGTTGCAGATGCCGCCGCCACCGAGCAACGGTGCCGTGATGCCGAGCTGCTCCATTTGCCTCAGCAGCGGACCGGCCACCGCATCCATCCCGCCAAAGAAAATCAGGTCAGGCTGTCTGGATTTGATGGTGGTCAGGATGGCATTGAGATCGGTCGCCTTGTCGCTGGTGTACTGGTGCGAGACGATGCTGACGGCGGCCACGCCTTTGAGGTGGTTGGCGAATTCGTCGGCGAGACCCTGGCCGTAGGCGGTCCGGTCATCGATGATGGCGATTCTTTTTGCGCGCAGTTCCTGGGTCGCATGACGGGCCAGCGCACTACCTAGCTGGGTATCGTTGGCGGCGACGCGAAAAGCGGTTGGATAGCCCTGTCGGGTGTATTTCGGGCTGGTCGCCGCCGGTGAAATTTGCGGGATGCCCGCCTGTGTATAAATGCGTGAAGCAGGAATCGTCGTGCCTGAATTGAAGTGGCCAACCATGCCCTGGATTTTTGCATCGACCAGTTTTTGTGCGACGGTGGTGCCGAGGCGCGGATCGCCACTGTCGTCTTCTGCCTGCAGAATAAAACGGACCGGTTTGCCAGCGATTAGCACCGGACGTGCGTTCAACGCATCGATGGCCAGGCGCGCGCCGTTTTCGCTGTCCTTGCCCAGATGGGCTCCCTGTCCCGTGATGGGGCCGGCGTGGCCGATGCGGATCACGGCATCCTGTGCGCTGGCGACGTTGGTTGCCAGGAATAAAATCAAGGCAGCCTGGAATGCTGCGCGGGTCTTGCGGTGCATGGATTTTTCCTTCATAAAATCGGGCTCGATAGTTTATGAAGAAATCCTTTTCTTGATAACGAACTTTTCCTGACGTCGATATGCGCAATCCGAGGATCAGGAAAAGTCGTCTTCGACCTGCTGCGGGTGTCTCAGCTAATTGTGCATCTGGGCAAGCAATCGGCGAAGGGGTTTGCCCTTCTCTGACGTTCGGCGGGGGTTTCGTCCACGACTTCCAGCGCGGCAGGTGTTACTCGTGCGCGAGGCACCTCAACAGCCGGAACTGCTGCCGGAGTGATGGTTGGTACTGCCGGTTGCATCGCAGGCTGCGACAGTGTGCGCAGCTGTGGCGCCGACGTCGATGGGCTGACTCCGGCCGGACCACCGGTGCGCACTAACAGCGCCGCCGTGACGGCCTCCGTGACGACTGGCGCAAGTGCTGTCACGACCGCCGAGGCGACCGATCCTGCTACCGAGGTATCCGGGCTGTGCTCGGCACCCCAGGGTATGTGGACCGTATTGCTGTTATGGTCGCTTTTCGCACGGATGAACAAGCCCGTCACGTTCAGTGGTTCTGATGTCACCGGATCGGCGATGTGAACCGGCAACGCGGGACGGTTGAAATACTCTGGAAACCGATCAAGCACGGCTTTTTCACCGACCCGGAAACGCGCATAGGCGAACGCTTTATCGCCAAAGAATTTTTCCTGCTTTTTGTTCGATAAGTCCGCCAGGCGAGCCTCGAAGACGTCCGGATAGCGTTGGCACAAGGTTCTTGCCTGCTTGCGCAGTACTGACGAAATCGACTTCGATAGTTTCGGAATGTTTGGTGCCTTGCCGCTGCTGCGCTGAATGAGGCGGTCACCTTGCTCGCTGATTTGCTCCGGCGTCAGGTCTAACTTCTTGTAGATCTTGCTGAGCCAGACCGTCTTCATGCCGATTTCTTCTGCCTGTTTTTTGACGGCCTCGTAGTAAGGACGCGAAATCGCTTGCGGTATCTCGTTATGGTCGGCGTGTACGTCGGCCAGGATTAATGGAAAATCGACATCTACCGGCAGCTGCCTTTCCATCGCGTGAATGGCGTGCATCGTATTGATTTCGCGTGGCAGCAGCGGTGCGCCCGGTGTGTATTTGCGGAAGCCCCAGAACACCGGAGCCGTGCCCCGTTTGCTCGTGGCCATCTCCAGAAGCGTCCTGCCAACCGCCCTCGTATGGCTCAGGCCACGGTGCAGGGGCAGGGCTGTGATCGCATGCTCAAGTCGCTGTTCGAGCTTCAGGTCCGGCGCTTGCAGCGTGGCTGGCAAGCGCAGTTCTCTGATCAGGAACATGGCCTCGCCGATGTGCGACGGCACGCGCGGGTCTTCCGGTCTGCCATCGACCGAGTGCGCGCGTTGCCTGAGTAACTGTTGCTGCAGCGCGCCTGCTTGCGGCCGCGTGACAGGGCCTGTTTGCAACGCTTGGGGAGCGGGTTCGGGCAGAACCTCGACGGGTGCTCTGGGCGAGTTTGGCGCCGATGCGGAGCGACTGGCAGCGGGGGAGATCATCATGAGAATTTCCTTGTCGAAATAGGGTGGGGCGTGTGCATTGGCACTGATGCCAGCCTTGAGTGACTGCCAGTCGGGGCGAGTTCCATTTTTTCAGGGATCCCGGACCGGCTCATGCTGCGTCGCCTGGCCAAGGATTGCCATCCATCGGTCAAAAAATTCTCTTTTATGTCTCGATACGCCGAAGACACATTAAAAATGAGCAACTACAAGTTCCCTCATCAACTCATAGTAGTTAAGATGCTAAAACCAATAGTATTTGTGTGCCGAGTACTGATGCCACTTGTGCTGAGTCCGGCTAACCATGGTGTTCTGAAAAATTTAACCAGACAGAGGCATGAAAACATGAAAATCAGTACACGTTTAGTTCTCGGATTTGCGATCGTGCTGGCCATGCTGGCCATCGTTGTTGGCCTCGCCTGGAACGGCCTTGCGAAAGTCAATGAGGGCATAAATATGATCGTCGCCAACCGATATCCAAAGGTTGTGACGCTGTACTCGGCCATGAACGACCTGAATGTCAGTGCGCGTGCCATGCGGAACATTTTGCTCATTACCGATGATCCGAAGCAAGACAAGAAGGAGACTGCAAGGGTTGTCGAGTCTCAAGTCCACTTCAAGGAAAATCTCGTAGAGCTTGAGAAAACGATCAGTAGTGGTAGAGGCAAGGAGTTACTGGCCAATATAAACAGTGCTTTCGCAAGTTATCAGACGGTGCAGAAAGCGTTCATGGTCCTCGCTCAAAAAGACAACATTGATGAAGCGAAAAAATTGCTGCTCGGAGAATTGCGTGTAACCCAGTCGGCCACACTGGATTCGCTGCAAAAGTTGCTGGATTATCAGACCAGCCTGATGGAGGAAGCCAGCAAAGAGGCGTCGGGGCTTTATCTTGATACCCGCAATCTAATGCTTGCGCTTGCTGCCGCAGCGATCGCACTGGGAATGCTGGCTGCGGGGATCATAACGCGCAGCGTGTTGCGTCAATTGGGTAGCGAGCCTGAATATGCTGCCAGAATCACGGAGAAAATCGCCGCTGGCGATCTTGCAGTGGCGATCGACATCAAGAAAAATGATCGATCGAGCTTGCTGTTTTCCATCAAGGCGATGCGCGACAGCCTGGCAGCGATCGTCAGCGAAGTGCGCATCAGCACCGATACCATCGCGACCGCATCTGGCCAGATCGCTGCAGGGAATCTGGACTTGTCCTCGCGCACTGAACAGCAAGCCAGTTCATTGGAAGAAACCGCTTCCTCGATGGAGGAGTTGACCGGAACCGTGAAACAGAACGCCGACAATGCACGACAGGCCAATCAGATGGCCGTGGCGGCATCCGGTGTTGCCATCAAGGGCGGTGCAGTCGTTTCGCAGGTGGTTGAAACGATGAACTCGATCAATGCATCGGCGAAGAAAATCGCGGACATCATCGGGGTTATTGACGGGCTTGCGTTCCAGACCAATATCCTCGCGTTGAATGCCGCCGTGGAAGCCGCCAGAGCCGGCGAACAGGGTCGTGGGTTTGCCGTAGTTGCGAGTGAAGTACGCAACCTGGCGCAACGTTCAGCTGCAGCGGCAAAGGAAATCAAGAGCCTGATCGGCGACTCGGTCGACAAAGTCGGGGCGGGCAGCAAACTGGTCGATGAAGCCGGCGCCACGATGAATGACATCGTCGAGAGCGTGCGGCGTGTCACGGACATCATGAGCGAGATCACGGCCGCCAGTCAGGAGCAAACGGATGGCATCGAGCAAATCAATCAGGCCATCACGCAAATGGACGACGTGACCCAGCAAAACGCTGCACTGGTCGAGCAGGCGGCAGCGGCGTCAGCGTCGCTACAGCAGCAATCGGGGACGCTGGCAGACACGGTTAGCGTGTTCCGGCTTGATGAAAGAAACCTTATTTGCCTCACGTAGCGGTTAATTTGACTGGTTCATCGAATTCTGCAAGTCCCCCTTACAGAAATTCCCTTGTCGTAAGGGGCACCGTGGAGAGGAATACATGTTCACCCTACGCATGCTCAACCGAATTGTTATTTTATTTGTCTGCTTTTTTCTTAGCTTCGTTGTTCAAGCACAAGGGGTAACCGGCTCGGGTGCAGCATTTCCGTCGTCTGTTTATACGCTTTGGGCTAGTTCCTACACCAAGGAAACTGGGCAGCCAGTCATCTATAAAGCCACGAACGCGATTGATGGCGCAAAGCGAATGATCAGTCGTGAAATTGATTTCGGCGCTACGCAACCAGCGTTGTCCCGCAGTGAGTTGACGCGCCATGGCCTGATCCAGATTCCGACAATGGTGGGGGCCATTGTGCCGGTTCTCAACCTTCCTAACGTTCCAGTGGGAGCACTGCGGTTAACCGGTGACGTCCTTGCCGAAATATACACAGGCAACATTAAACGTTGGGACGACCCGAAGATAGCGCAGATCAATCCGCAGCTTAGGCTGCCTGCCATGTCGATTGTGCGAATAGTTCGCGAAAATGGCGCGGGCATCACAGACGCATTTACGCGCTATCTTTCTGTGTCCAGCCCTTCGTGGGCGAAATCTTTTGGCTCCGGGAATGAGATCGCCTGGCGCGGTGACGTAACGACAGGTAAAGGCAATGACGGCGTAATCAAGGCTCTTGAGAAAACCGTCGGAGCGATCGGATATGTGTCGTATGACCGTGTAAAAATTGACCGTCTGAATTTTGTGCCCTTGAAAAACCGTTCGGGCAGGTATGTAGTACCTTCGGAGAGTGCACTCAAAGCCGGATTGTTTTTGTCCACAATGTTTTCCGAAGGTGATGAAACCGCAAGTTTGATCAACCTCAGTGGCGAAGATGTGTGGCCCATTTTGGATGCCACCTTTATCCTGATTGACGCCCGGCCCGCTACGGCATCCAAGGTTAACGCGACGCTGCAGTTTCTCTACTGGGCCTTTCTCAAAGGCGATCCTTTGGTTCAAGGCACGGGATTTGTTCCTTTACCAGCGCTTATTCAGGCGAGAGCGATTCGTTATATCTCTGATGTGCGTCCTCGTGATGGTGGTCATCTGGACTTTGTCCGTTGAAATCGTGTTGTTGTTGTTGTTATGTCGTCAATGTTATCTGGGAATCTGTTACCTCAACTGGTTTTTTGCCAGATAAATCCCTGCCCGGAACGCCATGACATCGCGGTTCAAAGAGAGCATGGCATGAAGTGGTGGCCCGTAAAATCGGCTAATTGCATCAAACGTGCTATCATCATTGCCAATAAACAAGGTAATAGAAAGAATCTTCATTCTTTCAGTTCATCCCGTACACACCGTTCTGGTGGTTCGGCGACATGTTGTTGTATCGGCCAAATTCACTGGCTGGTCATCCGTAGCCACTTGCCAGTCATCGGCAATTAATGCTTCTTTATTTGCGCTTGGGAATAGTTTTTTCCTGGGCGCTCACCGTTGTGGATTCTAGATATCAAGGTAGCGCAACGCCGCCCTTGGTGCCCTATGCCGGTCGCGATTCCTTTCGCCGATCGTTTAATAGCGCGCACGTCACCCACAGCGAACTAGCCAAGAAAAGGACACACGATGAAATTACGAGTAGCCATCCTAGGCGCAGGCCCAAGCGGTCTTGCCCAATTACGCGCG
>CANFED010000110.1 GCA_947445995.1 Oxalobacteraceae bacterium
TCGCGCATTTGTGCCGCCGTCAGGTCCAGCGGTTGCGCCTTGAACGCGGTGGCGTCGGCAAACATGACCTGTTGCGCTTCTTCTGCCGTCAGGTATTGGGTGGCGAAAGCGCTGCCGCTGGCGAGCACTGTACAGCTTGCCAGCGCGACGCCATGAACAATGTTCAAAATGCGTAACCCATACCGAGGTTGAAGCGATCACGGGTCGGGTCGGTCTGGAATTTCTGGTAATCGGCCTTCAGTACGACGCCTTCGCCGACCCGCAGGTTAACGCCAGTGGTGGCGACTTTTTCAGTGGGTCCTGCTGCGACAGCGACGCCTTGCGCCTGGCCGGCATAGCTGCGCGCGGTATTGAATTGCTCGTAACGGACGAACGGCGAGAAGACGTAGTCCTGTGATTTCCAGGCCTGATAGGCCGCTTGCAGATACCAGCCATCGAACGCCGATGGCACCGGCGTCGGATTGCCCGAGAAGGTCGCATTGAGTGCGGCGGTATTGCTGATCGTGCCGCGTGCAACCAGGCCGACCAGATCCCATTTTCCCGGTGTGTAGCGGGCATGCATATCCCACAATGTCACGCGCGCATTCGGCGTCGCGAAGTTGGCTGCGCCCTGTGCGACCTTGCCACTGAAGAGCGAGCCACCCAGCAACAGGCCCGGTACGCCGCGCCAGTTCAGTGCGGCATGGCCACCCAGATTGCGTGACTTGGCCAACTGGCCTTCCTGATGGATGCTGGCCAGTGGCGATTCGCGCCCTTCGGCGGCAGCCGCGTCCCATTTGCCGAGATCGAAACCGGTGGTCAGGCCGAGATCCCAGGTCAGGCCGTTATCCAGCGTCGATGACAAACCGATACCGGCTTCGCGCCAGGTCGACGGGATGATCGCGGTTTCGACGAAATTGCGCTCGACGCCGTAATACGCGGTCGGCTCATGGTTGGTATTGAGCAGGCCGGCGGGTATCAGGAACAGACCGGCCTTGGCGCGCAGGCCGTTGTCGAATTCGCGTTCGATGTACAGCTGCTCGACGGCGGCCTCGCCGTTATCGGTGGCTGATGTGACTGCGTGTTCCCATTCGAATTCAGTGACCAGCTTGGTCTTTGCATCGAAGCGATGCTGGATACCGATGACGGCACGACGCACATCGGTCTGGGCAGCGCTGGCATCTTTGGTCGGACGGTTGTAATTGACTTCGCCATAGCCGGACAGGACGGTTTGCGGTGCGCTGCTCATGCTGGCCTGGCTGGCGATTACCGGCGCTGGTTCGGCCAACTGACGGGCTTCGACGGCATCGCTTTGCTTGCGGGTCGCGGCCAGTTCGGCTTTGACCAGATCAAGCTCGGCCGCGAGTTTGTCGAGACGTTGCATCAGGTCGGCTTCACTAGCGTGTGCCAGCATCGGAAGGGTACAAAAAGCAAGCGCAACAGCGCGGACGGCAAGAGTCGGTTTCATGGTGTGGTGGCGAAGTAAAGTGAAGTTAAATTTAATTAGGGCGTTGCTTGATAGCCATCGTTGAGCGTGCCGAGAAACGTGATCACGTCCTCGATTTCCGCTGCCGACAGCGCCGGCGCCATGCCGGGCAAGCGGTTGTAAGGGACTTCGGAGAGGTTGACGTTTTTCTTGTAGACCGCCGGCAGGTCGTCAAACTTGTCGATGCTGCCGTCAGCTGTCCGCGGATACCATTCTTCCGGGTTGGTATCGCGCCGGACATAAAAGCCCAGCACATCGCGCAAATTGGTAAAGCGGCCGTTGTGGAAAAATACTTTGCGGGTAGTGACGTTGCGCAAGCTCGGCACCTTGAAAGCACCGCACAGTTCGGCGCGATTGCTCAAGTCGGTGCGAATTGGACCGCACAGGCCAAGGTCGAAATAGGCCGGGTCAGCGTTGGCTGGAATGGCCGGATTGCGCGGTACGCCGAGGTTGTCGTAACTGAAATCGGTAAATAGCGGCGAGCTGCCATCGGCTCCGCGAGCGCTGGTATGGCAAGCGGCACAATTGCCCTTGGCGGGATTGTTGAAGAGTGCCAGGCCGCGTAGCTCAGCGTTTTCCAGCGTGACTTTGCCAGCCAGGAACAGGTCGTATTTGGCATCGAACGGGAAAAACTCCCGATCTTCTTTCTGATACTGCTGCAACGCGAAACCGATGCGATCGACGGTTTGCTCGGGCGCAGCAAGGATGTCGCTGCCGAAGACGCGCCGGAATTCTTCGACATAAGTCGTCCTGGCCAGACGCGCGGTCAGGTCGGCATTGCTGATGTTGGCCATTTCATGCGCAGCCAGTAACGGAACCCTGGCCTGTTCGGCCAGCGTGGTGGCGCTGCCATCGCGATTGAAACCCGCGGTAGGTGTGCCGTCCCTGGCAAAGAAAAACCCCGGTAGCAGATTCAGGTAACGCAAGGAGGGTACCGCGCGGGTACCGGGCTGTCGCTGGTCGATACCGCCGGGTTGTACCGCCAGATCGTTTGATTGGGCGTGGGCATTGGCCGGGTTATGGCAGGTGGCACAAGACATCTGGCCGGATGCCGATAGCGAGGTATCACTGAAGATTTTTTGGCCGAGCAGGGCAGCGGCACTGAGCGTTACGGTGGGGATCGTGGAGGCGACCGGGGCGGTAGTTGGACCGCCGCCGCCACAGGCGGTGAGGATCAAAATGCTGAACAGGACGAGACAGGTGCCGCTCGGTCGCCACAAATAACGTGCGACCGGTGAACGGTAAGGAGGAGTAGATGACATGAAATGGGCGGGGGCTGACGTCGTTAATAGGGCTGGTGTTTTCTTCCAATGAGAATGATTCTAATTTAGAAGTGAGAGTCCGGCAAGCCCCCGCTTGCTCAATTCCCGTATTGCTTGGTTTATTTCCAGCCCTCCATCCGGTGCGTTCGTCAGCCCGCCAACGGCAACATCAAACTCCGTAGTAATTCGCTGGCACCGTCCCACACAATCTGCACGCCGAGGCAGAGCAAAATAAATGCCGATAGCCGCATGAAAATCACCGTGCCCGCTTCGCCCAGCGGTTTGAGCAACCGCTGCGCATAGCGAAACGCCAGATACAGCAAGCACGCGATGACCAGCAATGCCAGCACGCCGCCGCTCATGCGTGCCAGCGACGAGGCGAGGCGCTGGTCATTGAGAGAGACGCCGACCGTGATGGCTGCGGCGATCGATCCCGGCCCGCAGCTGATCGGAAAGGTCAGCGGGTAGAACGCCTGACGCAGTGTCTGTTCATTCGAATACTGGTCTGCCAGTTCGGTACGACGATCGTCGGTGACGTGGCTGGCGTTGAGTAATCGCCAGGCGTTGGCGGCGACAATCAGTCCGCCGCCGACCCGCACGATCGGCAACGAGATGCCGAAAAACTCCAGCACGTACGAGCCGACCAGCATCGAACCGGCCATCAGCGCAAACATGTTGCGTGCAATCTTGCGCGACAGCAGCGCGCGCGTCTTGGTCGACGCGCCGTGTGTCAGGCTCAGGAAGATAGGCGCGGTGGCTGCCGGATTCAGAATCGGCAGCAGTGCCGCCAGCACGAACAGGAAGCTTTTACCTAGCAGCAGCAACAGTTCGATAGCCATCTCAGGACGCCGCTGGGGGTGGCGTCGTCATTGCTCGCATTTTCTGGCGCAACATTTTTTCCTGTTTTTGTTCGACCACCCAGTCTTCACGGATCGCGCGCCATAGCGAGTACGCCATCAGCATGATGACGATCGTGAAGGGCAGCGCGAACACAATCGTCGCGGTTTGCACAGCCTTGAGACCACCAGCCAGCAACAGGCTGATCGCGATTCCTGCTACCAGCACGCCCCACATGACCTTGACCTTGTTTGGCGGATTCGGATTGCCACCGGTACTCATCATCCCCAGTACCAGCGTGGCAGAGTCACCCGAGGTGACGAAGAACACCATCACCAGCACCGTCGCCACGCCCGACATCAGGGTGCCGAATGGCAGCGCATTGAACATCGTGAACAGCGCTGTCGAGACATCGGCTTTGACCGCTTCGGTCAGTGGCACGTTTTGCCAGATTTCCAGATACAGCGCGGTGCCACCAAAGACCGAGAACCAGACGAAGGCTGCCAGGGTAGGGGCCAGCACGGTGCCGATGATGAATTCGCGGATAGTACGACCACGCGAGACGCGAGCAATGAACAGGCCGACAAATGGCGACCAGGAAACCCACCAGGCCCAGTAAAAAATCGTCCAGCCGCCGACCCAGTTGCCTTCGCTGAACGGGGTCATGCGCAGGCTCATATTGACGAATTCGCTCAGGTAGCTGCCCAGCGTATTGGTGAAGGTGTTGATGATGGCAACCGTTGGGCCGACGATGAAGACGGCCAGCGCCAGCAATGCAGCCAGGATCAGATTGATCGACGAGAGCCATTTGATACCGCGCTCCACACCAGTGACTGCGGAAGTGATGAATAACGCCGTCGTGATAGCGATGATGGCGACCTGCGACGTATCGCTGACCGGCAAGCCGAAAATGGCACTGAGCCCGCTATTGATTTGCAATGCGCCGATACCGAGCGAGGCGGCGACGCCGAATGCCGTGGCAATAACCGCGAGTACATTGACTACGACGGCAGATTTTTTTGCCAGTTTCCATGGCAGCGCTTCAATCGAGGTGCTGACCAGCGCCGGTTGACCGCGACGGAACTGAAAGAACGCAATGGCCAGCGCGACGATGCTGTAGACCGCCCAAGGATGCAGGCCCCAGTGGAAAAAGCTGTAACGCATGGCGGCGTTGGCGGCGGCTGGCGTGTTGGCAAGGTAGCCTGGAGGTGCCGTGCCGTAGTGCGAAATCGGTTCTGCCACACCCCAGAACACCAGGCCGATACCCATGCCGGCAGCGAATAGCATCGCGAACCAGGCGGGGACTGAAAACTCGGGCTCATCATCTTCCTTGCCCAGTTTCATGTTGCCGTAACGGCTGAACGCCAGGTACACCGTCAGGAGGACCAGAGCCAGCACCACCCAGAGATACAGCCAGCCAAAGTCATGGGTAATAAAAGCCAGCGCTTGATCGAATACGGCGCTGAGGGAGGTCGGTGATAGCAACCCCCACAGAACAATGGCCAGAATCGAGCCGGCGGAAAGAATGAGTTGCATGGTGAAAATCCAGGTGAATCGCCGTCATTGACAGCGGTGCGTGCCGAAAAGAGGTTCTGTTCCGGTCAAGCGGGCGCGATATTAACAGAGCGTTGGTGCACAGACGCAAAAGCCGACCGCGTTCAGAAGATACGGGTCGGGACGTGACGTGCCATGTCGAGTGCGCCGAGGATGGCAGGTTACGGTGGGAAAGTCTGTGTGTTGTATCGCTTTCCGTCGCGATGAAGCGCTACCGGAATTGTCCGGCCATAAAAAAACCCCGAGGATCGCGCCTCGGGGTTTTTTGTCAACTAACGACGTGTGGATCAGTGACCTGAAGAACCCAACGCACCGATGCCGGTTTCCGAACGGACTTTCTGTGCTGGATAACCGGCGCGGTCAATGCGGGCCCGCTCGCTGTTGTCAGTGATCGAGAACAGCCAGATACCGACGAAACCGGCCGTCATCGAAAACAGCGCCGGTGACGTGTACGGGAAAATCGCATCGGTATGACCGAGGACGTCGACCCATACCGACTTCGAGACCACCGTCAGGCCCACTGCGGTGACCAGGCCAATGAAACCGCCGATGGTGGCACCGCGGGTGGTGCAGTCTTTCCACAGTACTGACATGAACAGGACCGGAAAGTTGGCCGATGCGGCAATCGCAAACGCCAGCGACACCATGAACGCGATGTTTTGCTTCTCGAACACGATACCGAGGACGACGGCGATGATACCCAGGCACAGCGTGGTGATGCGGGAGACCTTCAATTCACTGGCGCTGGTGGCCTGGCCTTTTTTGAAGACAGTAGCGTACAGATCATGCGAGACCGCCGATGCGCCGGACAGGGTCAGGCCGGCAACCACAGCCAGGATGGTGGCAAAGGCGACCGCTGAAATGAAGCCCAGGAACACATTGCCGCCGACCGCTTTGGCAAGGTGAATAGCTGCCATGTTATTGCCGCCCAACAGTTTGCCGGCTGCATCCTTGAATTCAGGATTGGTGCTGACCAGAACGATAGCGCCAAAGCCGATGATGAAGGTAAGGATGTAGAAGTAAGCAATCCAGGTGGTGGCCCAGAAGACCGACTTGCGGGCTTCCTTGGCATTCGGGACGGTGAAGAAGCGCATCAGGATATGCGGCAGACCAGCGGTGCCGAACATCAGCGCCATGCCGAATGAAATGGCCGAGATCGGATCCTTGATGAAGTTACCTGGGCCCATGATCGATTGCCCCTTCTCGTGGACTTCGACTGACTTGGCGAACAACGCTTCCGGACTGAAGCTGAACTGCTGCATCACGATGTAGGCCATGAAGGTGGCACCCGCCAATAACATGACTGCCTTGATGATTTGCACCCAGGTGGTGGCGGTCATGCCGCCGAACAGCACGTAAATCATCATCAGGCTACCGACAATGACGACGGCGATCCAGTATTCCAGACCGAACAGCAGCTTGATCAGCTGACCGGCACCGACCATCTGCGCGATCAGGTAGAACGCCACCACGACCAGCGTGCCGGATGCCGCGAAGATGCGGATCGGTGCTTGCTGGAAGCGATAGGCAGCGACGTCGGCAAAGGTGAAGCGGCCGAGGTTGCGCAGGCGTTCTGCCATCAGGAAGGTAATGATCGGCCAGCCGACCAGAAAGCCGATCGAGTAGATCAGGCCGTCATAACCATTGAGGTACACGGCAGCTGAAATACCGAGGAACGAGGCCGCCGACATGTAGTCGCCGGCAATCGCCAGACCGTTCTGGAAGCCGGTGATACCACCACCGGCCGTGTAGAAGTCAGCAGCCGATTTAGTCTTGGCGGCAGCCCACTTGGTAATGAACAGCGTGAAAATGACGAAGGCACCGAACATGCCGATGGCGGTCCAGTTGGTCGGTTGCTTGGCAACCTGACCGAGGTCTGGTCCGGCCGCAAACACGGTACCGGCGACGGCCAGCAGCGCGGCAGCCATGAAAAAGCGTTTGATGGTCAGCATTACAGAACCTCTTTGCGGATGGCTGCGGTCAACGTGTCGAACTCGTCATTGGCGCGTCGGACATAAATGCCGGTGATGATTACGGTAAAAACGATCACGAACAGCCCGATTGGCATGCCCCAGGTCATGACGCCGGCACCCATTTTGGCACCCAGCAATTCCTTGTTGAAAGCAATCAGCGTGATGAAGCCGTAGTACACGATCAACATCAGCCAGGTCATCGTCCAGCCATACGACGAGCGTGTCGCTACCAGTTTCTGGTAGTTGGGATTGGCCATCACCCGTTCAACGAGGTTGTCTTCCATCTTTTGTCTCCTGTTTTTTTATGTGATTACTGCCGTGCTGCTTTTTTGAACGCGGGCTGTGCCGCTTGCGACGTTATAAAAACCAGTACGCGTTGAACGATATCAGCCATTTCTTACCGCCTTCTTACGGTCTTGGAAAATCACTGATCTTACCGCTTGCGGGAGCGCCGCAGGCACCATTGACGAGGTTTGCCAGACTGGTATGCGAGACAGCGTACAGACCTGGTCGGCCAACGTGCGCATTGTGGCGACAAAGCTGGTACGCCCGTGCGCACCAGATACTGGCCCGGCCGGCATGACCGCGCCCGGCCCTACCGGAGAAATGAATATGGTTTCAAAAATCAATGGTCACACCAGTTCCGACGCGCCGGTCTGGTTCATTACCGGTTGCTCGACCGGCTTTGGCCGCGAACTCGCCACGCAGGCGCTCGAACAGGGCTATCGCACCGTCGTGACCGCCCGCAATCCGTCCGACGTCAGTGACCTTGCCGCACTTGGCGACGCGCTGGTGCTGGCGCTGGACGTGACCGATCAGGCCCAGGTCGACGCTGCCGTAGAGGCGGCGATGGTCCACTTCGGTCGCATCGATGTGCTCGTCAACAATGCCGGCATCGGCTATTTTGCGGCGGTCGAGGAGAGTGATGAGGAGCAGGTCCGGCGCATGTTCGAGATCAATATCTTTGGTGTGAGTCGCATGATTCACGCTGTGCTGCCGGGCATGCGCCAGCGGCGTACCGGCTTTATCGTCAATCTTTCATCGATTGGTGGTTTGCGTTCGTTCCCGGCGGTTGGCTATTACAACGCCACTAAATATGCGGTCGAGGGCTTGTCCGAAGCGTTGTGGCAGGAAGTCGAGCCACTCGGTATCAAAGTCATGCTGGTCGAGCCAAGCGGATTTCGCACCGACTGGGCGGGTCGTTCGGCCAACGAGAGTGCCGTGCCGATCGACGATTACGTCGCCACCGCCGGTGCCTGGCGCGCGCAAGTGCGTGCCTCATCGGGCAAGCAACCCGGCGACCCGAGGCGTGCCGCGCACGCCATCATCAATGCCGTGTCGGCCGCCCAGCCGCCGCACCGGCTGCTGCTCGGGAACCACGCCTACGACGGTGCAATCGAAAAGATTGATCAGCTACGCGCGGAATTTACCGCGTGGGAAGCCGTCTCGCGCGGGGCTGATTTTCCGCAAGATCCTGCAGTCCGCTAACCTTTCCTGGAGAACTTCTCATGAGCCAATTTCAGATCGTTGTCCTTGTCGGCAGCTTGCGCAAGGACTCCCATAATCGCCGGCT
The DNA here is from genome assembly GCA_947445995.1 of Oxalobacteraceae bacterium. Classification (GTDB taxonomy): domain Bacteria; phylum Pseudomonadota; class Gammaproteobacteria; order Burkholderiales; family Burkholderiaceae_D; genus Actimicrobium. Next base: position 8,665 of record CANFED010000110.1, read on the forward strand.
GGCCAGCGCCATTGCGCGACTGGCACCGCCGGAATTCACGTTCACCCAGCTTGAGATCGGCGACCTGCCGCTTTACAGCGAAGACGACGATGCCAACCAGGCCGCGTCCGTGCTGCGCCTGAAAGCGGCGATCACTTCGTCGCAAGGCTTGCTGTTTCTGACACCGGAATACAACCGCTCGATACCGGGCGTGCTCAAGAATGCGATTGACCACGCGTCGCGTCCGTATGGCCAGAGCGCCTGGGCCGGCAAGCCTGCCGGCGTGCTCGGCGTGTCGGTGGGCGCGATCGGTACCGCGATGGCGCAACAGCATTTGCGCAATGTGCTGGCTTATCTGGATGTTCCGACGCTGGGCCAACCGGAAGCCTTCATTCAGGCCAAGGACACGCTGTTCGATGGTGCCGGCAACATCGGTCCCGACAGCAAGCCATTCCTGCAGGCCTGGATGGACAAGTATGTCGCCTGGGTCAAACGCCACGCCGCCTGATCCCGCCACTCAAAAAAAGGTAGTCCATGAACAACACGATGCAAGCAGCGGTGGTCGAACAATTCGGCCAGCCGCTGGTACTGAAAGCCTGCCCGATCCCGACGCCGGGACCGGGCCAGATTCTGGTCAAGACCGAGGCATGCGGTGTCTGCCATACCGACCTGCATGCGATGCATGGCGACTGGCAGCTCAAGCCGGCGCTGCCGTTCATTCCGGGCCATGAGGGCATCGGCATCGTGGTGGCACTCGGTGCCGGCGTCACCAGCGTGCGGGAAGGCGAGCGGGTCGGCGTACCGTGGCTGTATTCGGCGTGCGGACACTGCGAGCACTGTCTGGCCGCGTGGGAAACCGTCTGCGCCGATGCCGAATTCGGTGGCTATACCAAGAATGGCGGCTTTGCCGAATACATCCTGGCCGATCCGAACTATGTCGCTCATATCCCCGAAGGTTTGTCGGCGGTCGACGCCGCACCGATCATTTGTGCTGGCGTGACGACCTACAAGGGCATCAAGGAAACGGCTGCCCGTCCCGGCGAGTGGATCGTCATTTCCGGTATCGGCGGTCTCGGCCACCTCGCCGTCCAGTATGCGAAGGCAATGGGTTTGCGGGTCTGCGCGGTCGATATCGATGACGGCAAGCTGGCCCATGCGACCAAGCTTGGTGCCGATGCCGTCGTCAATGCCAAAAAAGGTGACGCCGTGGAATCGGTCCGGCTCGCCACCGGTGGCGGTGCGCACGGCGTGCTGATCACGGCACCGTCGCTGATCGCCTTCAAGCAAGGTGTCGGCATGACACGCAAGCGCGGTACCTGCGTGCTGGTCGGCCTGCCACCAGGCGAATTTCCGACCCCGCTGTTCGACGTGGTGGCCAATTGCATCACGATTCGCGGCTCGTTTGTCGGCACGCGCCAGGACATGGTCGAGGCGCTCGCCTTTGCCGCCTCCGGCAAGGTCAAGGCCGATATCGAAGTGCAGCCGCTGTCGGCCATCAACCAGATTCTTGGGCGGCTTGAAAAGGGCGAGGTACCATCACGCGTAGTAATCGATTTTTCCGCTGCTGCCGGTTGATGTGATTGATGAGGTCTGCCGGTCTTGAACAACGACTTGTTATGAGGAGTGTGCAATGACTTACTCAACCTTGATGGTCCAGCTTGAACTGGGCCAGCCGAATACCGACGTGTTACGCATCGCCGCTGATCTGGCGCATCGGTTCAATGCCGCCGTGATCGGCATTGCGGGATGCCAGCCGATGCAGATGGTGGTCGGTGATGGCTACATTTGTGGCGACCTGATTGCCGAAAACGATCAGCTGATCGTGGCCGAAATGGCCGCGGTCGAGCAGCAGTTTCGCACTGCGCTGGCCGGCTCTGCCAAGGCATTGTCTTGGCAAGGCAGTCTGGCATGTTCGTCGATCGCCGATTACATTGCGCGTGCTGCGCGCGCTGCCGACCTGATCGTGGCCGGCACCGCTCCGGATATGGCCGACGTGCAAAGGCGTCTGAATCTGGATGATCTGGTGATGCAGGCCGGGCGTCCGTTGCTGGTGGTGCCGCCAGCCGCACCACTGCTGCAACGCGTGCTGATCGGCTGGAGCGACACGCGTGAAACCCGACGTGCGGTTGCCGACGCGTTACCGTTGCTGAAAATGGCAGCACAAGTGGTGGTGGTGGAACTCGATCCTGCCAACGAGCAGGACGCCGCCCATACCCGACTCGACGATGTGTGCGCCTGGTTGCATCGTCATGGTATCGAAGCCACGACAGTGGCGGTGGTGTCGCATGGCGATGAGGCGAAACAGTTGCAGGCTATTGCCGA
>CANFED010000111.1 GCA_947445995.1 Oxalobacteraceae bacterium
GTCGTGCCGATCGCCGTCAACTCGGGCCAGTGCTGGCCAAAAAATTCCTTCATCAAGAAGCCCGGTCTGATCACCGTATCGATCGGTGCACCGATCTCCCCTGAAGGCAAGACCCCGGCCGAACTGATGCAGGCAGTCGAAAACTGGATCGAATCCGAAATGCGCGTGATTTCGCCAACAATCTATGCCACACCTTTCATCAAAAAATAAGCAATCCCACTGCACCTCCCACCCACTCCAGCGACTATGCCCGAGCCGCAACTGAACCTGTTTGCGGCAGAGCTGACTCCCTCCGTCGACACGGCGGCGGCATTGCCGAAGCGCCGGCTGCATGTCGGCAATCACATCCTCGAATTTACCCTCCGGCGCTCGAACCGCCGCAGCATCGGCTTCATCATTGATGACGACGGTCTGCGCGTGACGGCTCCGCGCTGGGTCACCGTCGGCGACATCGACAACGCGATCCGCGAGAAACAGCACTGGATCCTGACCAAGCTGGCCGAACGACGCGAGCGCAGCGCACGCACACGGCCGGCCGCCATGCAATGGATCGATGGCGCGACGCTGTCTTATCTGGGCAGCCCGCTGACACTACGACTGCGCGCGCTGCAAGACAAGGTGATCCGCCTTGACGAGGCCGCCGCCGAGCTGATCGTCTGCCTGCCGGCTGACAGCACCGCACAGCAACTCAAGGATCGCGTTCAAGCCTGGTTGCAAGTCGAAGCGCGCCGCGTATTCGGTGAGCGCCTGCCGCTGTATGCGGCGCGACTGGGTGCCAGCTATCGCTCCTATACGCTGTCGTCGGCAACCCGGCAATGGGGCTCGTGCACGGCCGACGGACGTATCCGGTTAAACTGGCGACTGATCCATTTTTCGCTGCCGCTGATCGACTACGTGGTCGCGCATGAACTATCGCACTTGCGCGAGATGAACCACGGACCGCAGTTCTGGGCCACCGTGCAATCGATCTTCCCCGAGTTCGAAGCGGCACGCAAAATGCTGCGCCAGCAGGCACCGGCGACCTTGCCTCCCTGCTGATTTTTATGTTGTCCGCATCATTGATGCAGGCAACTCGTCATCCCCCCACTTTTTTCCGGAGATATCCATGCGATTACTACACACCATGCTGCGCGTCGGCAACCTGCAGCGTTCTATCGATTTTTATACCAACGTGCTGGGCATGAAGCTGCAGCGCACCAGTGACAATCCGTCGCAAAAATATACGCTGGCATTCGTCGGCTATGGTACCAACCCGGACCATGCCGAAATTGAACTGACCTGGAACTACGACACCACCAGCTACGAAATGGGTAACGCCTATGGTCATATCGCGATCGGTCTCCCGGACGTGGCGCAGGCGTGCGACAGCATTCGCGCAGCCGGCGGCAAAGTGGTCCGCGATGCGGGTCCGGTCAAGGGCGGCACGACGATCATCGCCTTTGTCGAAGATCCGGACGGCTACAAGATCGAACTGATTCAGCGCGCCGAATAATCAATCCGGCCGACTGCCGCAGGCAAGTGCAACTGGCAGTCGACCGTCTTCGCATACTTATCCACAGCGGCAACAAATTCACCAAATTCCACTTGACTTGCTTTTAAGCAAGAGCGACTATTGCTTCAGGGCAAACTTGTTGAAAAGCAAGGACGCAAAGCCTCCGGCCTACGGTCTTCACGGATCACGGTAGCGGGGTTGCCAGCAAGACTATTCCAGCAGGAGCTGGCTGTCTCGTTGACCGCGTAAGCCCTTTGTTCGACTCATCGATATAACAAAGGGGTACTACCATGACATCACCGTCAACCAGCAAAAAACCGGCTTACACCGCCATCGTCGTCTCCATCGCTATGGCATTCGGCGGACTCGGCATCTTCGCTGCAACACTCATCAGTGACACCACCCAAGAACACAGCGACGCACCAGTTGCCCTGGCTCCCGTCAAGAGCACCGCAACATCCGTTTCCAGCCCCTGGGCAGCCAATCCGATGTTGATGGCACAGGCCGAACTGGTGACCGCCAGCAATACCCCAACCCGTACAGCCAATGATTCGCCCGCCATGATGGCCGTTGCCATGAAGGAGGTCGAGTCCGCTTCCCAGCCCGCTGCGCAGCCTGGCTCCGGCCTGACGCCAGCGATGATGACACGCATGGAACTACGCAGTGACTTTGTGCCGGTCAGTGCGGCAGGCTCCACCGAGAATGCGCCCTTCGGTCGCATCCAGCTCGACACGATGTCGTCGGGACAAAATGCGATTGCGCAACTCGGCGGCAACCTCGACGCCGTCGCCAAGTGGTATGGCATGAGCAGCTCGGCATTCCGTCAATTACTGTTATCTGACAAGAGCGTGCACGTCGACACCAAGGGTCGCGTCCTCCACATCGATGAAGAAACCGTCATCCCCGGTGCAGCCGATGGCACCACGATGGCAGCGAGCACGGTGACCGCGTCGGTCGCCACCGCCGGCGGTGCCAGCCCGTTCCCATTCGATCAGACGTTCAAGCTGCATACCAAACCGGACTCCACCCGCGTGCTCTACCTGAACTTCACGGGCCAGGGCAGCTATCCCGCCTTTGATACCGACAAGGCACCAGCGACTTTCAGCAACGCCGAACGTCTGGTGATCCAGAAAGTGTTGTTGCGCGTGGCAGAAGCCTACGCAGCGTTTGATGTCGATGTCACGACAGAAGCACCGGCAGTCCCCGCTGGCAAGATAGGCGCAACCATTCTGATCACGCCGCAAGCGAGTTCGGCCGGTGGTTATGCCTACCTGAACTCGTTCAGCAAGTTCGCTGCCGGTGCTGCTCCGGCATTTTGCTTCCCGAACAATCTGGCCTATGGCGAAAAATATATTGCCGATTGCGTCTCGCATGAACTCGGCCACACGCTGGGCCTGGGTCACCAGGGTCAGCTGCCAACAACGGCTTATTACTCAGGCCAGGGCACCGGTGAAACCGGTTGGGCACCAATCATGGGTGTCGGCTACTACAAGAATCTGCCGCAATGGTCGAAGGGCGAGTACGCCAATGCCAACAACAAGCAGGACGCTTACGCCGTCATGCTCTCTCGCGGCCTGAGCCCGCGCGCTGATGATCATGGCGATACGATTCCCTTCGCCGATGCATTGGTCGCCAAGAGCGCCAATGGCCTCAACAACCTGAGCGGCCTCGGTCGCATTGAAACAACCGGTGATGTCGACATGTTCAGTTTTGTTGCCGGTGCCGGTCCGGTGAATCTGAAAGTCGGTGGTGCCATCCTGGGCAGCACGCTCGACATCTCGCTGAAACTGCTCGATGTCAACGGCAAAGTCCTGGCGACCAGCAGCGCGACGGCTACCACGCTGTCCAAAACGCTGAGCGCGACGCTGACCACAGGCGGCGTGTATTACCTGAGCGTCAGCGGTGCAGCACGCGGCAATCCGCTGACCACTGGCTATACCAACTACGGCAACCTTGGCGAGTACAACATCAGCGGCACCAGCGCCTTGTCCTCCGTGACGGCAGTCGCACCGGTAATCCGGACCTCGGCCGTTACCGGCAAGGGCCCGTTCGCCATCAAGTTCGATGCCAGCGCCGTATTGCCAGCAACAGCCGGCGACTTCACGTCGTACCAATGGAATTTTGGTGATGCCACCCCTGTGGTTGCCGGTGCTACGGCCACGCACACCTTCACCAAAGCAGGCAGCTATGACGCAGTCTTGACAGTTGTCAACAAGGCTGGTGTGACCCTCGTCAAAGGCGTGAAGATCACGATCTCGTAATCTCGCAACTGCCACAATGACAAAGCCGGCAAGGGCTTCCGAAAGGAAGCGCTTGCCGGCTTTTTTTGCGACTGCGGATTACGCGATGACCGGCAACCGGTTGGCCAATCCGACATATTGCTCCAGGGATATCGTCTCGGGCCGCAAGGTCGGATCGACTCCGGCATCGATCAGCTGATTTTCAGTGAACATGCCGGCCAGGCAATTGCGCAGCACTTTGCGGCGCATCGAAAACGCCTTCAGCACCACTGCCTCCAGCGATTGCTGATTGCACGGTAGCGGTGTTTCGAGGGGAATCATACGTACGATGGCGGACTCGACGCGCGGTGGCGGATCAAAGGCTGTCGGCGGCACGATGAAGCGCAGCGACATCGCGTAGCGCCATTGCAGCATCACCGACAGCCGCCCATAGCTCTTGCCACCGGGTGGCGCGACCATGCGCTCGACTACTTCTTTTTGCAGCATGAAATGCTGGTCCTGCACCAGCGCGGTAAAACTGGCGAGATGGAACAACAATGGGCTGGAAATGTTGTAAGGCAGATTACCCACCACGCGCAACTTCTGTCCGGCCGGCACCGGCAAGGTGCCGAAGTCGAACTGCAGCGCATCGCCGGAATGGATCAGCAATTTTTTCGGATCAAAGGTTTTTTGCAGGCGCACGACCAGGTCGCGATCGAGCTCGACCACATGCAACTGGTCGAGGTCATCGAGCAGCAGACGTGTCATCGCGCCAAGGCCGGGACCGATTTCAACCATCGTATCGGCGCGCGCCGGTGCGATGGTCTGGATGATGTCTTGCAGGACTTGCTTGTCGGTCAGAAAATTCTGGCCGAAGCGTTTGCGGGCAATGTGCTTCATGGAGCGACCGTCGCCATCTGCACCGCGGTGCGGATCGCCTCGACCATGCTGCCGTGGTCGGCATGCCCGACACCCAGTGCCGCGAGATCAAGCGCTGTGCCGTGATCGACCGAGGTGCGGATCAACGGCAAGCCCAGCGTGATATTGATGCCGTGGCCAAAACTGGCGAACTTCAGTACCGGCAAGCCCTGGTCGTGATACATCGCCAGCACGCAATCGGCGTCTTTCAGGTACTTGGGCTGGAACAGCGTATCGGCCGGATACGGACCGGCCACGCTGATACCGCGCGCGCGCGCTGCCTGCAGCGCAGGAATGATGATGTCGATTTCTTCGTGTCCGAGGTAACCGCCTTCGCCCGCATGCGGATTAAGACCGGCCACCAGAATGCGCGGCTTGGCCAGCCCGAAGCGGCCCTGCAACTCCCGCTGCAGGATATCGAGCGTGCGGCCGAGACTGTCAAACGTGATCGCGGCCGGGACGTCCTTGAGTGCCAGATGAATAGTCGCCAGTGCCACCCGCAACGGATGGGCACCGCTGGCAGCGAGCATCATCACGACATGCGGCGTGCCGGTTTTTTCAGCGAGGTATTCGGTGTGACCGGTGAACGGCACACCGGAATCATTGATCGTGCTTTTTTGCAGCGGGGCGGTGACCATCGCGGCGAACCAGCCGGCAAGGGTACCTTCGATGGCCATGTCGAGCATTTGCAGCACGCTGCGACCATTGCGCGGATCGAGCTGACCGGGCACCACATGGGCTGCCAGCGGGCTGTCGAGTACCACCAGACGCTGCGGCGGAAAAGTAGGCAGTCCGCCATTACGTACAGCTTGCACCGAGGTGGCTGCAAGCGCGATGGCCGGGTCGATCTGATCGGCCAGAATGGCCAGGAACGCGGCGTCGCCAATGAGCACGCAATTGACTTCGTTACGCAATTCCCAGGCGGCACGCAAGGCGATTTCCGGACCGATCCCGGCCGGTTCGCCGCAGGTAATCGCGAGCGTCGGCCGTACCACGGCCATGCTGGCAGCGACCATTATTGGGCATCCAGCCGGTATTCGACATAGGCGCGATCGCGCAACTGGCGGACCCAGTCCTGCGTGGCTTCTTCGAGCTTGCGCTCGCGCAGCGCCTGACGGGCGGCCAGACGCTTGCGCTCCTGCGACACATCCTGGCTTTTACGTTCGATCACTTCGATCAGGTGATAGCCGAACGGTGTTTCGATCGGCGCACTGACCTCGCCCGGCTTGAGCAGGTTCATCGCGCGCTCGAATTCAGGCACGGTATCGCCCGGATAAATCCAGCCGAGGTCGCCCCCCTTGGAGGCGGACAGATCATTCGAATACAGCTTGGCGAGTTCGTCGAAGGTCGCGGCCTTGTTGTCGAGACGCTGCTTCAGGTCAGTCAGTTTGCGCAATGCTTCTGTCGCCGTCACGATGGTGTTGACCTTGATCAGAATGTGGCGCGCATGGGTTTGCTCGACGGCAGCGGCGGCGACTGCCGCGGTCGTGTTGTCTGCGGTACGAGTCCGTTTGCCGACGACTTTCAGGATATGGAAACCACTGGCGCTCTTGATCACGTCGGACAATTCGCCCTCGTTAAGCTTGACGACGGCATCGACGAAAAGTTGTGGCAAGCGGTCGGCCGTACGCCAGCCCAGCTCGCCGCCCTTGAGCGCGTCGACCGAGTCGGAATACGAAGCGGCCAGCTTGTTGAAATCCGCACCACCACGCAATTGCCGGGCGACGTCGTCAGCCCGCGCACGGCGTGCAGCGATCTGCTCGGAAGTCGCGTTTTCGGGAATACGCACCAGGATCTGCGCCAGGTTGTACTCGGGCTGAATCTGCGGCGCGCTTTTTTCGGCTTCGAGGTAGTTGTCAACTTCGGATTCGGTGATCTGGAGCTTGTTGTCGACTTCGCGTTCGCGGATACGTTGCATCGCGATTTCTTCGCGAATCTCTTCACGGAAACGTGAGAAGGACATGCCTTCGCGTTCCAGCTGGTTACGGAAATCCTGCATCGACAGTTTGTTCTGCTCGGCCAGTCGCGCCATCGCACGGTCCAGCATCACATCATCGATCTTGATGCCGCTCTCGGCCGCCAGTTGCAACTGGGCGCGATCGACGATCATGCGTTCGAGGATCTGTTTTTCGAGCAAGGCGCGTTGTGGCAACTGTGTACCCTGCTGCTTCATGCGCGATTCGACCATCGCAACCCGGCTATTGAGTTCCAGGCGCGTGATGACCTCGCTATTGACAACCGCGACGATCGCATCGATGAGCTGCGGTTCTTTGCTGCGTGGTGCCGCGTCAGTCGGGGCAAGCTGAGTCGGGGCCACCTGAGTGGACGGTTTGAACTGCGCACTCGCCGGTTGCGTTGCGCCAAAGGCGAGACTGATCAGGACGGCAGCAATTTTCAGACACTGCACTGGGGAGTTAACTTGTCGCATAGTGTGTTCCGGAGTCCTGGAAAAATTCGTGATCATTGTCGGTTATAAGGTTGATTGATGTTCTGGTAACCCGGCACGCTCTCGCGCAGGGCTTGCAGCGGGTTCGACCCAAGTTTGGACAATCCGTTTAATTCAAGCTGGAAAAATAACGCCGACGTGGCCTGCAATGTCGCCGTTGGAATGCGCTGCGCAACCACGCGAAACACCCAGCAGTCGGCCTTGTACTCAACCCCGAGCAAGCCTTCGGCAATCTTGCTGGTGGTCAGCGAATAATTCATCCGACCCACACCATACCAGCGACTGGCGAATGGCCACTGCGCCGATACATCGAACGATTTTTCAAGACTATTCGGCAAGTCCTGCCGGTACGCCAGATTGAGCACCTTCATCGGTGCCGGCTGGTATTTGATACCGGCGTTAGCGCGATTGAGCACACCGAGGCTCTGGCTGTATTGCAGGTTGGTTTCGGCCGAGAACGATTGACTCAGGCGACCATTGGCAGACAGCAGCAAGTCGGAACGGCTTTGGTTGGGCACGGTGCCAAGCGCAACACGCTGGTCCGAAAAATAATAGCGCTGGCCCAGCGCAATGCGCGCCCGCTCGGCACCCGACTCTTCAAGAAAGCGCGTGGTCACTGCGGCAGTGACCTGATTGGCGTCGCCGATGCGGTCATTGCCGACGAAACGGTTTTCGCTGAACAACTGGGTAAAACTCAGATCGGCCAGTCCGCTGTCGAAATTGGGCAGCATCGACTGGTCGCGATACGGCGTATAAACATAAAACAGGCGCGGCTCCAGGGTCTGTGTCATGTCGCTGCCAAAGAAGTTGGCTTCGCGTTCGAACACCATGCCGCTATCGATCGAGGCGGTTGGAATGGTGCGCTGCTGTGAGGTCTCGACACCTGGCACGACACCGGCACCGCTATCGGCAAGCTGGTAGCGTGTCGCATGGAGTGACAGTTTTGGCGTGATGAAAAAGCCCGGCTCGATGATTGGGTACGATATTTTCGGACTGACAAAAGCACGGTCACCCTGCTGCAGGGTCGGATGCGCAAAGCGCGTCAGATCCGAATCAAAGGCCAGGTCAAAACCGCCGACATCGGGACGCGCCGACGCGAAAACAATCTGCGGCAAGCGGTCATACGGCCGACCGATCGGTGCCAGCGGATCTTGCAGCACCTGATAATTACTGGCGCGCGCCGTGAGGCTCCAGTAAGGTTGACCGTAGCTCAGGCTGATGTCGCGCAACAGCAGGCGTTGCTGCGCGGTAGTCAGCGTGCGCGAAAAATCGCTCGGATAGGCATCGTCGGACGCCGCGTTGATATTCCAGTTCAGCGTCAGTCCGGAACGCAGCGCTTGCGTATGGATGGACGACACGGACCAGCGGTCGGTCCCGGTCAGTTTGTCCTTGAGCAAACCTTCGAGCTTGGTTTCGCCCTTGTACGCCGGATCGAGATACCGCGCCACCGCGCCAAGCTGCAAACCACGCTGCGCAATGATATTCGGATACACGGTCAGGTCGCGGTTCGGTGCAATGTTGAAGTAATACGGCACCATGACTTCAAGACCGCCACGGTTGGTCGCACCGATGGTCGGCGGCAGCACGCCCGACTTGCGCGTACTCGAGAGCGGGAACGACATGGCCGGCGCGCCGAGGATGGGCACGCCCTTGAAATACACAACACTGTTGCGGGCCAGGCCGATGTCGCGCGCAGTGTCGAGGTTGAGCGTGCCAGAGCGCAAATACCAGTCCGGATTCGGTCCTTCGCAGGTGCTGTAGGTCCCATCGACTACCGTGGCTTCGGTTTCGGATTCGAAGTCGATGCGCTTGCCCGAACCCTGGCCCTTGCTGCGTTCAAGACGATAGGTCGGATTGGTGACGTAACCGATACCACCATCCATGTTGAGCTTGAGTTCGTCGCCAGTGTAGACGTCCTCGACGCGCTTCATGCGGACATTGCCGCTGGCTTCGACTTCATCCTCGACGACATGGTACTGGGCCTTGTCGGAGTTGATCGTCGTCACGCCGCGCACGATCTCGACCTTGTTGGCGAGATCGAGTTCGCGATCGGGCCGACCGGTCATGCTCTCGGCGCTAATCTCGGCCGGTGCTTCACGGTCACTCTGCTTGACAGGCTTGGGCGCACTTTGGGCCAGCACGTAACTAGGCAGTGCGGCCGCCGCGACCACAGCGGTCAAGGTGCGAAGCAGACGCTGCGTCGGGGACAGGACAGGGAACCGGATCATGAAATTGGGGAGTGACCACCGTGACAGGCGATTTTTTAAATTGAATCACTTATTATAGGGGAACTCATTCCCTCCCGACCGGAAACCCGGACCGTCTCCTGCCTTTACTTATGCCAACTGATCTTCGTTTGACCAATTTAAAACTCTGGCTTGCCAGTCTGCCTGCCGACATCCGCATTGACAGCCTGCGCGCAGCGTCTGCCGACGCCAGTTTCCGCCGCTATTTCCGGGTCGATCTCGGCGACGGCAGCAGCGCGATCGTGATGGATGCGCCGCCGCCGCAAGAAGATGTGCGGCCTTTCATCGCCGTCGCCGAACTGTTCGGCGCAACCGGCGTGTCGGTGCCAAGCGTGCTGGCACAAGATGTCGAACAAGGCTTTTTGCTGCTCGGCGACCTCGGTGCGACCACCTATTTGCAGCAGCTCAACGCCGACACGGCGCCCGCGCTGTACCTTGATGCGATCGACGCACTGGTCCACATCCAGATGCACAGCCAGCCCGGTGTACTGCCCGACTATGACCGCGCGCTGTTGCAACGCGAGCTGATGCTGTTCCCTGACTGGTATGTCGCCAAACACGTCGGCGTCACACTCAGCGAGGCCCAGCACAAGGCGCTCACTGGCGTCTTCGATGCGCTGCTGGCGAACAACCTGGCGCAACCGCAGGTCTATGTGCATCGCGATTACCATGCACGCAATTTAATGGTGCTACCGGTCGGCAATCCCGGCATCCTCGATTTTCAGGACGCGGTGTATGGCCCGATCACCTACGACCTGGTGTCGCTGCTGCGCGATGCGTACATCGAATGGGATGAAGAGCAAGTGCTGGACTGGGCCATCCGCTACTGGGAACGCGCCAAGCGCGCCGGCCTGCCGGTCAATCCCGACATCGATGCGTTCTACCGCGACTTCGAATTCATGGGCCTGCAGCGCCACCTCAAAGTGCTCGGGATCTTCGCCCGCCTCTATCACCGCGATGGCAAGGACGCCTACCTGAAGGACTTGCCACTGGTACTACGCTATACGCGCAAGGTCGCCGGTCGCTACAAGGTACTGGCACCCCTGATCGTGCTGCTCGATGAACTCGAGGACAAGGCACCGTCGGTCGGCTACACCTTCTGATCTTCACCTCTTACCGAAAGCCTGCTGCATGAAAGCCATGATCCTCGCCGCCGGGCGCGGCGAGCGGATGCGTCCGCTCACCGACACCTGCCCCAAACCGCTGCTCAAAGTGCGCGGCCGTGCGCTCATTGTCTGGCACATCCTGAATCTGGTGCGAGCCGGCATCACCGAGATCGTCATCAACCATGCCCATCTCGGCCAGCAACTCGTCGACACGCTGGGCGATGGCAGCCAGTTCGGCGCAACGCTGCAGTATTCGGCCGAAGCCATCGCGCTCGACACCGCCGGCGGCATCGCACAGGCACTGCCACTGCTGGGCGACGCACCGTTCGTGGTCGTCAATGGCGATATCTATTGCCCGCATTTTGATTTCGAGCAAGTCAAATCGGCGCTGGTCGATGCCGACATGTGGGGCAATCCGTATCCGGCCGACCAGCGCGATATCGGCTGGATCTACCTGGTAAAAAATCCGCCGCACGTGCCCGAGGGCGACTTCGGCCTGACCAC
>CANFED010000112.1 GCA_947445995.1 Oxalobacteraceae bacterium
CGTTTGTGATTTGTTGTTTTGCTGCTCTTTCTTGGGCAGGTTACGAATACATTCGGCTTTCCCCTCTTATTCGCTGGATGGTGTTTCTTACCTTGGCGCAATAATCTGCCCTACATGGGGAGTTGCCGTTATATCGATGGCAACGCCGATCCAGAATGACACCGGATTTGCACAATGAACAGCATCAAATTGCCACTCTGGTTGAGCGGTCCGAACAGCAAGGCGATCGCTGCGCCGATCATCATCATCATGATGCTGTCGATGATGATTCTGCCGCTGCCGGCGTTCGTGCTGGATGTCTTTTTTAGCTTCAACATTGCACTGTCCATCATCGTTCTGCTGACCGCCCTGTACACGGTGCGGCCACTGGATTTCATGGCGTTTCCGACCGTGCTTCTTGTGAGCACGATGTTGCGGCTTTCGCTGAATGTGGCGTCAACTCGCGTTGTGCTGACCGAGGGACACACCGGTCCGGATGCGGCCGGCAAGGTGATCGAGGCGTTCGGTCATTTTCTGATCGGCGGCAATTACACCGTCGGTATCGTCGTTTTCATTATTTTGACCATCATCAACTTCACGGTTGTCACAAAAGGTGCCGGGCGAATTGCCGAAGTCGGTGCGCGCTTCGCCTTGGATGCGATGCCAGGCAAGCAGATGGCGATCGATGCCGATCTCAATGCCGGTCTGATCGCCGAGCCGGAAGCCAAGCGCCGTCGGACCGAAGTGGCGCAAGAAGCCGAGTTTTATGGTGCGATGGACGGTGCCTCCAAATACGTACGTGGCGATGCCGTCGCCGGCATCATCGTTACCGTCATCAACATCGTCGGCGGCTTGCTGGTTGGCTTGCTCCAGCACGATATGGGATTCGCCGATGCGCTGAAGAACTACACGCTGCTCGCGATCGGTGACGGCCTTGTCGCACAGATCCCGTCGCTGATCATTTCGACCGCCGCCGGTGTGGTCGTTTCGCGCGTCGCCAGTGATGTCGATATCGGCAGTCAACTGGTCAACCAGCTGTTTGCCAAGCCGCAAGTGCTCTACATTACCGGTGCCATCATCGGTGGCATGGGACTGATTCCCGGCATGCCACATGTGGCGTTCATCTTGCTGGGTTCGCTGCTGGCCGCTGCCGGTCATGCGGCATCCAAGCGCAATGCTCCGGCTGCCGAAGCAGTGGCCGAGCCGGTTGCGCCGGTTGCTCCGGTCGAAAACGAAGAAGCCACCTGGCAGGATATCGTGCCGGTCGACATGCTTGGCCTGGAAGTCGGTTACCGGTTGATTCCGCTGGTCGACAAGACCCAGAGCGGCGAACTGCTCAAGCGCATCAAGGGAATTCGCAAGAAATTTGCGCAGGAAATCGGATTTCTGTCGCCGCCGGTGCATATCCGTGACAACCTCGAATTGAAACCGTCGTCGTACCGGATTACCCTCAAGGGCGTTGAGGTCGGTACCGGCGAAGCCCATGCCGGCCAATTTCTGGCGATCAATCCGGGGATGGTATCGGGCACGCTGGCTGGTGCACCGACGACGGACCCGGCGTTCGGTCTGCCCGCTGTCTGGATCGACTCCGCCATGCGCGAGCAGGCCCAGACCATGGGGTACACCGTGGTGGATGCCGGCACCGTCGTGGCGACGCACCTCAATCACTTGATTACATCGCATGCCGCCGAGCTGCTGGGCCGCCAGGAAGTGCAGCAATTACTCGACCATCTCGCCAAGGAGATGCCGAAGCTGGTCGAAGATCTGGTGCCGAAAATGGTATCGATCTCGACGCTGCAGAAGGTGTTGCAAAACCTCTTGAACGAAGGTGTCCACATCCGCGATATGCGCACCATCATCGAATGCCTGGCCGAGCAGTCGTCCCAAGTCCAGGAATCCAACGAGCTGACCGCGCTGGTGCGCATTGCACTGGGCCGGGCCATCGTCCAGGATATTTTCCCCGGAACGAACGAGCTGTCGGTGATGGCGCTGGATAATCGCCTCGAACGGCTGCTGATGCAGGCATTGCAGGCGAGCGGTCCGGACGGTGCCGGCATCGAGCCTGGTCTGGCCGATACGCTGCAGTTCCAGACCCAGCAAGCAGCCCAGCACCAGGAGCAGCTTGGCCTGACGCCGGTACTGCTGGTGCCGGCACCATTGCGGGCACTGCTGTCGCGCTTCCTGCGCCGCGCGCTGCCCCAACTGAAAGTGTTGTCGCACGCCGAATTACCCGATACGAAGACAATTAAAGTAACCAGCCTGGTTGGAGCTCAAGCATGAACGTGAAAAAATTCTCCGCAAGCAGCTCGCGCGATGCACTACGCCAAGTCCGTGAAGTTCTCGGGCCGGACGCCGTGATCCTGTCGAATCGCAATATTAACGGGCTGGTCGAAATCCTGGCGCTGGCGAGCGAAGACATGTCGTCGCTGGCCTCGCCAGTGATCGAGAAGGAAACGCTGGCCGCGCAAGTGGCATTGCCGGCGCAGGAAGCGACGATGCTGTCGGCCTTCGCCAAGCGACGCATGGAAACCGATCAGGCCGCCGGTCTGGCCGGTGCGCTGGAACAGTCGGAGCAGGTGCGCAATGCGCGTCCACCCGAGCCGGCACCGCAAATCAGCGTGCTGCGCGAGATGGCAGAAATGATGAACGAGCTGCGCTCGATGCGCACGATGATGGAGTCGCAGTTTTCGGAGCTGTCATGGTCGTCGCAGCAAAAGCGTGAGCCGGTGAAAGCCACCATCCTGCGTGAATTGCTGGCCGCCGGATTCAGCGCCAGCCTGTCGCGTTATCTGACTGAAAACCTGCCGGCGGGTGCGACGGCCGCGAATGGCATGACCTGGATCAAGACGGTGATGGCGCGCAATATCAGTGCCGTCGCCGATGAAAGCGCGATGCTCGAAGAAGGTGGCGTGTTTGCCCTGGTCGGTCCGACCGGTGTCGGCAAGACCACCACCACTGCCAAGCTGGCGGCCCGTTGCGTGATGCGCCACGGTCCCGGCAAGCTGGCCCTGATCACCACCGATGGCTATCGTATCGGCGGCTATGAGCAATTGCGCATCTACGGCAAAATCCTCGGTGTGATGGTGCATTCGGTCAAGGATGAGTCCGACCTGCGCATCGCCCTCGACGAACTCAAGAACAAACACACGGTGCTCATCGACACGGTCGGCGTGAGCCAGCGCGACCACATGGTGACCGAACAGGTCGCGATGCTGCAGGGTGCCGGTTCGCGCGTGAAGCGGCTGCTGTGTCTCAATGCCACCTCGACCGGCGAGACCCTGAACGAGGTCGTGCGCGCCTATCAGGGCAGCGGTCTGGCCGGTTGCGTGATGACCAAACTCGACGAAGCCGCCACCATCGGCAATGTGCTCGACGTGGTGATCCGTCAGAAGCTCAACCTGTTCTATGTGGCGAACGGTCAGCGCGTTCCGGAAGACTTGCATGTCGCCAACAAGCAGTACCTGGTCGATCGCGCTTTCAAGCTCAAGCATGAAAGCAAGCCGTTCCAGTTGACCGATGCCGAATTGCCGCTGGTGATGGCAGGTGCCAGCCGCGCCTTCAATGACAAGACCTTGCGCGAGGTACAACTTGGCTAGTTTTTCTACCGATCAGGCAGAAGGATTGCGCCGCATGCTGGCCGGTCCCAAGCCACGCGTGGTCAGTTTTGTTTCTGCGCTGGGTGCCGAAGAGAAATCGGGCACGCTAGTCAACCTGGCAGCTTCGCTGACGCGCACCGGCAGCGATGTGCTGTTGCTCGATGCCTGCTCGGCCTCTAACGGGCTGGCAAACCGGTTGGGTGCTGCGCGCGCCGCCACCTTGATGCAGGTGGCACGCCAGGAACGCGGCCTCAATGAAGTCGTGCAAACGCTGGCGCAGGGTTTTGGCGTCGCCACGCTGGCACGCGAGAACCTGCGCAGCGCCATGCAGGATGTCGATCAGGCCAGACGTCTGTCGAATGCGTTCGGCGTGCTGGCTACCCAGCATGACATCGTGCTGGTCGATGCCGAGCTTGATGGCGCGGACAGTTTTGTCTTGCCGGCCATGCAACGTGGCGAGATTGTTGTACAGGTTTCAAGTAGCGGTAGCTCTATCACGGCCGCCTATGCGATCATCAAGCGCTTGAGTGCGCAATTGGGTCGCCGGCCATTCGGTATTCTGGTCACCGGTGCCAGTGAGCGCGAAGCGCAGCAGGTCTACGCCAACATGGCACAGGCGGCTAGTCGCTATCTGGCACTGGAACTGACCTCGATCGGCTCCGTGCCGGTCGATGCCGATCTCAAGCGGGCAGCGCAGTTGGGCCGCTCGGTCATCGATGCCTTCCCGATGGCGTTGGCCTCGGTGGCTTTTCGCCGGCTGGCTGGACATTTTGCCAATGGGGATGCTGGTAGCATGTGCATGACCGAATTCGCCTGATCAGGGGCAACACAGGAGTCCTGGAGTTTCATGTACACACCTAGCGGAAAAACAGACAAGAACAATCTGCTGGTGCAGCACGCGCCGCTGGTCAAGCGACTCGCGCATCAGATGAAAGCCAAATTGCCGCCCAGTGTGGAAGTGGATGACTTGATCCAGGCCGGCATGATCGGTTTGTTTGACGCGATCAATCGTTACGAAGATACCCACGGCGCGCAGTTCGAAACCTACGCGGTGCAGCGCATCCGCGGTTCGATGCTCGACGAATTGCGTAGCAGCGACTGGCTGCCGCGCAGCATGCGCCAGAACATGCGCAAGATTGAAGTGGCAATGCAAACCTTGCAGCAAAAGCTCGGTCGGGCACCGCTCGAAGCCGAACTGGCCAAGCACATGAAGCTGTCGCTGGCCGAATATCAGGACCTGCTCGGCGAGGGCGGCGGCCACCAACTGGTGTACTACGAAGATTTTCATGACAGCTCCGAAGGCAACGAACATTTCCTTGACCGGTATTGCACTGACTTGTCCGACAATCCGTTGCAGAGCTTGCTCAATGCCGGGTTTCGCGACGCCGTCATCCGTGCCATCGAAGCCTTGCCCGAACGTGAAAAAATCCTGATGGGCCTGTACTACGAACAGGAAATGAATCTCAAGGAAATCGGTGCGGTGCTCGGCGTGTCCGAGTCTCGCATCTCGCAACTGCACAGCCAGGCGATCGCCCGGATGCGCGCTTTCCTGAGGGAGAAGACATGGACTGGGGTAGCGTAGCCGGATTGGTACTGGCATTGCTTGGCATCCTTGTCGGGCAAATGCTGGAGGGTGGCCGGCTCGGTGCGCTGTTGCAGCCGACGGCGTTCGTCATCGTGATCGCCGGCACGCTCGGTGCGGTGCTGTTGCAGAGCGGCTGGCCGACGTTCCGGCGTGGCATGCAGATGGCGGGGGCGGTGTTTCGCATTCAGCCTGACCGGCACCGGTTACATGCGGCCGATGTCGCCATGTGGAGCCAGACTGCCCGCCGCGAGGGCTTGCTCAGCCTGGAGCGCTTCATGAAAAGGAACGACGATCCGTTCATCATCAAGGGCTTGCGCCTGCTCACTGACGGCATTGATCCGTACAAACTGCGCGAAATCCTCGGCATCGAAATCAGCAGCTACGAAACCCGCGAGCGCAAGGCGGCGCGGATCTGGGATGCCGCCGGTGGCTATGCTCCGACCATCGGGATTATCGGTGCGGTATTGGGCCTGATCCATGTGATGGAAAACCTGTCGGATCCGAGTCGGCTCGGTGCCGGTATCGCGGTGGCGTTCGTCGCCACGATTTATGGCGTCGGCCTCGCCAATCTGGTCTTCTTGCCGATTGGCGGCAAGCTCAAGACGGCCGTCAACGATGAAGTCACGCGGCTCGAAATGC
Organism: Oxalobacteraceae bacterium; assembly: GCA_947445995.1. Classification (GTDB taxonomy): domain Bacteria; phylum Pseudomonadota; class Gammaproteobacteria; order Burkholderiales; family Burkholderiaceae_D; genus Actimicrobium. The sequence goes on from CANFED010000112.1 coordinate 5,800, forward strand.
TGGCGGATGCGTTTTGCTGCATCGCGGCTGGCGACAATCCGATCTCGATCGAGGAACGCATGAAAGCTTACGAGCGCTAAGTCGGCATGAACAAATATCGAGAGCCACCCAGCCCGACCGCGCGCAGCCGCAAGCACTTCGAGGAAGATGCGCCTAGTCATGATCGCTGGCTCGTTTCGTACGCCGATTTCATCACGCTGCTGTTTGCTTTTTTTGTCGTGATGTACGCGATCTCGTCGGTCAATAACGGCAAGTACCGGGTGCTGTCGACCTCCCTCGGTGCAGCGTTTGGCAGTTCGCCGATCATCCTGTCGCCACCGGTCAGCGTCGAGCCACCCTCCGCGCTACCGCGCCGTCCGCCGGTTGCCGAGCGGCAGCGCATCGAGTTGCTGCGGCGTGAAAAGGACAGCATGACCAGCATCGCTCGCGACATCCTCAATGTGCTGTCGCCGCTGGTTAGCTCGGGCAAGGTGCGAGTCACGCAGACCAGTCGCGGCGTCAGTATCGAGATCAACGCCAGCGTGCTGTTCGCCCCTGGCGAGGCGCGCCTGACAAGCGAGTCCGGTGCGGCATTGAGCGCGATCGCGCAAGTGCTCAGCCGCGATACCCATGCAATCCAGATCGAAGGTCACACTGACAATCTGCCGATCGATAATGCAAGCTTTCCATCGAACTGGGAATTGTCGAGTGTGCGCGCCAGCAGTGTGGTGCGCTTGTTTGCCGAAAACGGTGTTGCGGCAAATCGCCTGACGGCGGTCGGTCACGGTCAGAACAAGCCGGTCGGCAGCAACGACACGCCGCAAGGACGGGTGCGCAACCGCCGCGTCGAAGTCCTGATTCTGGCGACATTGCCGGAGACAGTGACCGAAGTACCATTGTTGGATGACATGGTGCCCTGACCGTTGCTGCCGGCGGTTGATTGCCTGTCATGCGCTATGTTCGGTACCGAACGGTTCTTTGGTTTCATCGCTGGCATAATGTTTTCTAAGAAACGGGTCGGATGAGTCTGCATCAGCAGTCCTCACTGACGGTCCGTTCCTCACCAGACCAAGAGGACACCACCATGACAAGCATGAAAAAATTGATCGCTCTCGCGTGCGCTTCGGCCATCCTGATTTCGCTGGGCGGTTGCGCCGGCATGTCCAACCGTGACAAAAACACGGCTGCCGGTGCAGGTATCGGCGGCGTCGCCGGTGCAGTCCTGACCGGCGGCAGTGGAATCGGCACCGTCGGCGGTGCTGCCGTCGGTGGCGTGATCGGTAATCAGATCGGCAAGTAAGTCGTCATAGGCTTGCCCGCATGGCTCAGGCCATGTCGGTGCCGCTATGTGCAAAGCGCTCCAGCTCGTCCAATGTGACGACCTGGAGCGCTTTGCTATGGGTACTCTCAAGCACGACCAGCGGGGCTGCGCCCGCTTCGAACGCTTCTTTCCAGCGCAGCGCGCACAGGCACCATTGATCACCGGGTTTCAGGCCAGGAAAGCGCCATTGCGGGTGTGGCGTCGACAGGTCATTGCCGCGTGCCTTGCTGAAGGCGAGGAATTCGGCGGTCATGACCGCGCAGATCACATGGGTGCCGACGTCGTCGTCATTGGTCTTGCAGCAGCCATCACGAAAATAGCCGGTCAGCGGATCGAAGGAGCAGGGCACCAGTGGTTCGCCAAGGACGTTACGGGCAGGTTCGATACGGGGTGTCGTCATGATGGGTTCCTAAGCAGAGAAGTGTCGCGAGCGACTCAGGGTAACAGGTGTACTGTGGCACTGCGCCGGGCATAATCATCGCTCGTCATAATTATTCTTTCCTGTCATTTTTCCGGAGTCCTAGCCCATGTTCAAACGCATTTTGCCCATCCTGCCGATGCTGCTGCTGCTGGCAGCCAGTCCCGGTAGCGCTGCTGCGGACCCATTCAATCCGCGCTGGAATCTCGCCGACCTCTATCCGTCGGCTGCCGCCTGGCAAGCCGATGCCGCCAAGGCGGACACACAGATCAATACCTTTGCCAATTGCCGCGGTCATCTGGGCGACAACGTGCGGCGTTTTCGTCAGTGCCTGGCATTGCGCGCCGATCTCGACAAGCGCTACGAACGGCTGGCCTTGTATGCCAATGAATTCCATGCCGAAGATACCGGCAACACCGCCGGCCTCGAACTGACCCAGCAAGTCGAGGTACTGGGCTCCCGGCTGGAAGAAAGCGGGTCGTTCTTTCGTCCGGAACTCCTCCAGCTGGGAGCGAAAAAAATCAACGGCTTCCTGCAGGCCGACAAGGCGCTAGCGATCTTCAGGCATCCGATCGACAACCTGCTGCGCGCCGTACCGCACACACTGGACGCCAAAGGCGAAGCGCTGATTGCGACCTATGGACTGGCTGGCAACACTGCGCAATCGGTGTATTCGATACTGTCGAATGCCGACATGCCGTGGCCGAAGGTGACGCTGTCCGATGGCAAGGAAGTCACTCTGGACCAGTCTGGTTACACCCGCTACCGTGCAGTAGAAAACCGTGCTGACCGCAAAAAAGTGTTCGATACCTTCTGGGGCAAGTGGCATGAATTCGAGCGCACGTATGGCGTGACTTTCTACGAGCGGCTGAAGAAAGATACCGTCGACGCGAAGGTGCGTAATTACCCGAATTCGATCACGAAGGCGCTCGATACCAACAAGATTCCAATGGCGGTCTACGACACGCTGATCGCGCAGACCAATGCCAACCTGCCGACGCTGCATCGCTATTTCCGCTTGCGCGCAAAGCTGCTCGGCATCACCGACATGGGCTATCAGGACATCTATCCGCCGCTGATCAAAGGTGACTTCACGTATCCGATCGAACAGGGCACTGCACTGATGCTGGCAGCGGTAAAACCGCTTGGCGAGAACTACGTCAAGGCCCTCGAAAAAGGCGTGGCGAGCCGCTGGATGGATGTCTATCCGCGCGCCCGCAAACTGTCTGGTGCGCACATGGCTGGCGATGCCTACGATGTCCATCCGTTCATTCTGCTGAACTACAATGATGACTATGAATCGGTCTCGACGCTGGCGCACGAGTGGGGCCACGGCATGCACACGGTGCTGGCCAATCAGGCGCAGCCGTATGTGACGGCGGGTTACCCGATCTTCACCGCCGAGATCGCCTCGACCACCAACGAAAGCCTGCTGCTGGCGCATATGCTGGCGGTCTCGAAGGGCGACGACGAACGCTTGCTGTACCTTGGTTCGGCGCTGGAAAGTTTGCGTGGCACGTTCTTCCGGCAGGCGATGTTCGCCGAGTTCGAACGCGACGTGCATGCCCGTGTCGATAACGGCGAATCGCTGACCGGTGCCGCACTGAGCAAGATCTATGGCGACATCCTGCGTCGCTATCATGGCGACAAGGAAGGCATTGTCCGCATCGACGACCAGGTCGCCATCGAGTGGGCCTACATTCCGCATTTCTACAATTCGTTTTACGTGTTCCAGTACGCGACGTCGATTGCGGCCGGATCGCTCTTTGCCGATGCGATTCTCAAAGGCGAGCCGGGTGCGAGGGAGCGGTATCTGGATGTACTCAAGGCTGGCAGTTCGGCGTACCCGTACGAACTGGTGAAAGCCGCCGGCGTGGATCTTGCCACGCCGGCACCGTATCAGGCGGTGGTGGCGCGGATGAACCGGATCATGGATGAGATCGAGGCGATTGTGGCGCGGCGGAAGTGATTGTTCGTGAGGCGACAAAGACATCACTTTACTCGTGTCTACAGTCTGTATTGCAGCAAGAGAGCGTTGGTGCAGCCTGTGTGGTTTGCCATGAAATGCCGACCAGTGCCGTCGGGGGATAGTCTCGAAAACACCGTTACAATGTCGCAGCGACCTTGAGCCCCCCATCATTTGAATACTCACTGACAGAGATTCTGTCGGCACCGCTGCCATCCACTCCGTCGGTGTGCAGCACCATCGACAAGCAGCCCCGGCACGCCTACCTTGAATTTTTCGCCGGTAGCGGACTGGTCGCCCAAGGGTTGAAAACGATGTTCACGCCTATCTGGGCGAATGATATCGATGTAAAAAAGGCGGCAGTTTATACGGCGAACCACACCGAGAAGCACTTTCACCTCGGCTCCATTGCCGATGTGGCGGGCAACGAACTACCCGCTGCTGCACTGGCCTGGGCCTCTTTCCCCTGTCAGGATTTGTCCCTTGCCGGTCTTGCTGGCGGCATTCACGGCAAGCGTAGCGGGCTGGTATGGGAATGGCTGCGCATCATTGATGAAATGCCCGCCGCACCGTCGATCCTGGTTGCGGAGAACGTCTTGGGCTTGGTGTCATCGTCCGGTGGCACTCACTACCGGCAACTGCATGCTGCGTTGACAGAGCGGGGCTACAAAGTGGGAGCCATGCTGCTGGACGCCGTACGCTTCGTTCCTCAATCCCGTCCGCGCATCTTTGTCGTCGCCGTGCGAAGCGACTTGCCTGTGCCCGCCGAACTCACCAGCACAACGCCAACCTGGCTGCATCCGGCATCTGTTCAAAAGGCAGCCAGTGGCCTGGATAACTGGGTTTGGTGGCAGTTGCCCGAGCCACCGACACGCTTGGCAGTGCTGGCCGACATCGTGGAATTTGACGCTGGCTATGCAAACACGCAATCGGACGAACGGAATATCAGCTTGATCTCCGCCAAGCATGCTGCGTTGCTGAGCGTACTGCCAAAAAAGCAGACCTTCGTGGCTCCGGGCTACAAGCGCACGCGAGCGGGCAAGCAGGTACTGGAACTACGATTTGATAACGTCGCAGGATGTCTGCGCACTCCCAGCGGGGGGAGCAGCCGGCAAATTCTAGTTATCCGAAAAAATGGCGAACTCAGAAGCCGTTTGTTGACTGTCAAGGAAACAGCTCGACTGATGGGAGCGCCAGAAGAATACAAAATTCCGGGCTCTTACAATGACGGCTACAAGGCAATGGGAGATGCAGTGGCCGTTCCTGTCGCCAGATGGCTCGCTGAAAAATTACTCTTACCTTTAGCCGAGTCGTATGCAGATCAATCCGAATCTTGAGGCCGCGTTAGTTCAGTTCAA
>CANFED010000113.1 GCA_947445995.1 Oxalobacteraceae bacterium
CCGCAATTGATCCGGCTGCTGCAGATTGATACCCACCAGTTCGGCCTGCTGCTATCGTCGTACACGTTCACCGCGGCGATCTCGGGCTTGCTGGCAGCGACCTACATCGAACGGTTCGACCGCCGCAAGCTGACGCTGACGCTGTACGTGCTGTTCATGCTGGCGACGCTGTGCTGCGGTCTGGCGCAGACCTTCCCGCAGTTGCTGTTTGCGCGCGCACTGGCAGGGGCGTTCGGCGGCATCCTCGGTGCGATGGTGCAAACCATGGTGGCCGATATCATCCCGTTCGAACGGCGCGGCAAGGCAATGGGGACCGTGATGGCGGCGTTTTCGCTATCGACGGTGGCCGGTGTGCCGCTCGGTCTGCTGCTGGCAAATCATGTGCCGTCGCTGGGCTGGCGCGCGCCGTTTTTCTTCATTGTCGCGCTGTCGATGGTGATTTTCGTGATTGGCTACCGCTTGCTGCCAAGCCTGACGGGCCACATGCAGCAGACGCGTCAGGGCAATATCTTCCAGCAGATTTTTCTGGTGGCCAGGCATCCCGAACATCTGAAGGGCTTTCTGTTCATTGCCATGATGATGCTGGGCGGGTTCACGGTGATTCCCTACATCGCGCTGTACATGACCACAAATGTCGGCTTGCCCGAATCATTCATCACACTGGTCTACCTGTGCGGCGGCGCAGCGACTTTTTTCACGTCGCAGGCGATCGGTCGCCAGGCCGACAAGCACGGCAAGCTCAAGGTATTTCGCTGGGTCGCGCTGGCATCGATGGTGCCGATACTGATCACGACACACCTGGTGCCGATCGCGTGGTGGCTGGTGCTGATCAATTCGACGATCTTCTTTGTGCTGGTGCCGGGACGCATGGTGCCGGCGATGGCGATGGTCAGTGCGATCGCGCCACAACAGGTGCGCGGCACGTTCATGAGTCTGGTGTCATCGGTGCAGATGGCGTTTGCCGGACTGGCATCACTGATCGCCGGATTGATCATCACGCGCGCACCGGATGGCCAGATCCTGCACTTTAATGTGGTCGGTTATCTCGCCATCAGCTGCACGATACTGGCGTTGCTGGTGGCGCCGATGCTGCGGGTAGCAGGTACGCCAGCGACGCCTTGATGCTGCGTAGGGTGGGCACGGATCTATCGTGCCCACGCAAATGGACCAGAGAACGGCCGGAATTGGCGGCCATTCCCGGTCTGCGCGCGTGGGCACATGGGGCCGTGCCCACCCTACCCGGCATCAGGTTTTTTGCGGCTTGGCCGCAGCGGCGGCTTTTTTCACGGGACGGGGCTTGGCCGCAGCGGCTGGCTTGGCGGTGCTCGCTGCCTTGGGCGTGCTGGCCGGCTTGGGTGCGGCCACCGGTTCCGACGGGATCGCGTTGGCGACCGCTTGCTGGAACTGTTCCTGCAACATGTTCCACCAGGCGTTCGGATTGGCCATCGGCGGCAACTCATTGGCGGCCTCGGGGACCGGTGCGGCTTGCGGTGCCGGAGTGGGCGCCGGTGCAGGTGCTGCGGCGGGAGCGGGTGCGGGTGCGGCCTCGGCCTTCGCGGATGCCGCCCTGAAAAATGCTTCGTAAGGCGACGGTTGCGGCGTCGCTGACGGTTCGGCCGGCTTCATCGCCGAACTGAAATTGGCACTCATCGATTGCAGCGTGGCGATCGTTGCGCTTTGTACTTCGAGCGCCTTGATGGTCCCGCCCAGCATGTTCATGTTCAGCGTCAGCCAGCTTTCGACCGCCTTCAGGTCGGCGATCTGCTTGTCAATTTCTTCCACCGACAAGGTGGGCATGACCATGCCCGGCATGCTGGCACCCGGCAAGGTAATGCCGCCCCACAGTTTTTTCATGAATTCCAGCGTGTCGGTCATTGCGCCTGCGCCGGGCATGTTTGGCATCGAAGATTTCATCATCATGTGTCCCCAAGAGTGAAAAACCAGATTAGCAGAGAACCTCTTCCCCGCAAACAATCAATTCAATGGCGCGTCATCGTGCACGTGCTCGGCTGGGCAGTCGCCGCAGGCAGCAGATAGCGCTCGGTCTTGAAGCCGTAGCCGCTGCCCTCGTTATCGAAGCGCACACCGTCAGCGCCCTGCTTTTGCATCACCGAGACATATAGCGGCTGGATCAGCTGGTGATCGGACGCACGCATGGTCGCGTCATGGAAGCCATTCGAAAACCGTGCGCCTTCGAGAGCTTTGGCCACGCTGGCCGCCTCGGTACTGCCGGCGCGTTCGATTGCGCTGGCCAGCATCTCGATCATCACGCGCATGCGCAAGTGCACGTAGTCATCCTGCGGCTTGGGAAAGCGCCGGCCAAACGACTGGTAAAACGCATCGCTGGCCGCACCACCGACATTCGGATGCCATTCGGCCACCGCACGCACGCGCCCGACACCGGCATCGCCAATCGCCGCCGGCGCACCGAGTCCGTTGCCATAGAAGGTATAAAACTTCAGGTTCAAGCCTGACTCCCGCGCCGCCTTGACCAGCAGCGTCAGGTCATTGCCCCAGTTGCCGGTGATGACCGTGTCGGCACCACTGGCGCGTATCTTGGCTGCGTACGGCGCAAAATCCTTGATCTTGCCGATCGGGTGGAACTCATCGCCGACGATGCGGATATCGGGTCGCTTGGCCGCAAGCTGGCTGCGCGCGGCAGTCGCCACCTGATGACCGAAGCTGTAATCCTGACCGATCAGATAGACCTTGCTGGCGCGGCTATCACCCTCGATCACATCGGTCAGCGCCTGCATGCGCATGTCGGCATTGGCATCGAACCTGAAATGCCAGTAGCTGCATTTTTCATTGGTCAGGACCGGATCGACTGCCGAGTAATTCAGGAACAGCAAACGGTTATCGGGACTGCGCTCATTGTGCTTGTTGAGTGCATCGATCAGTCCAGCCGCTACCGCCGAACTGTTGCCCTGCAAGACAAACGGGATTTGCCGGTCAGCCACCTGGCGCAAGGCGATCAGTGATTCGTCGATGGTCTGCTTGTTGTCGAAGACGCTCAGCTCCAGCGGGTGGCGACCATCCTTGAGTCGCACGCCACCGCGCGCATTGACCACTTCGATGGCCAGCTGCACATTGCGCTGCACGGCTTCGCCGGCATTGGCAAACGGGCCGGACATGCCTTCAATCATGGCGAGCCGGATCGGCGGCAGGGTCGCGCTGGCGCTGCTCGACAAACCGAGCAGGCAGACGGCCATCAAGAGGTGTCGCATTGGCGTTGACATTAGCGGGTCCAGTCAAAAAGGGACGCATTTTACGCGCCGGAATGAATCAGAGTGTGACACCGTGAGGCGATAGTGCGCCGCAACGTTTACACTTCCGGCATGACACATCCGGCCAATCCCGAGAAGCTGCTGCAACGCTGGTGCCGTCCGCTGGCAATCGCCATCGTGGCGCTGCTGCTGCATCTGGCCGCGTTCAACTCGCTCAGTACGCACCCCATGCATCCGGTGCTGCGCCGGGTCAACGAACCCGTCGTGACGCTGCAGTTGCAATCCGATGTGGTGGCGCCCGTACCGGCCGCACCACCGTTGCCGAAAGCCCCTCCGCCCGCAGTGCGCAAACTGCCGCCACCCGCCGTGCCGGAACTGCCGGTGATTATCGCGGCCCCCCCGGATGCGCCGACCGTGGCCACGGACGAACCGGTCCTCATTGCCAGCGCCGGGGCTGCAACAGCAACGGCACCTGCAATCATCACACCGCCCGCCGAACCGGTTGCGCCAGAACCGGCACCTGCACCGGTGCCGGTGCCGGCCCCTGCACCCGCACCCGTATTCAACACCGCACCGCCGCCGTCGGCCGAATTGAAATACGATGTGCAGGCACTGCGCGATGGCAAGACTGTCCGCGGCAGCGGCAAGATAGGCTGGCGTCGCAGTGGTGAAAATTACCTGATCAATGGCGAAGCCAGCGTGCTGTTTTTCACGGTGCTGAGTTTCCAGAGTCTGGGCAGTCTCGACCAGCAGGGCGTCACGCCGCTGAAGTACAGCGAAAAACGTTTCCGCAAACCCGAAACCAATACCCATTTCCAGCAAGCCAGCAAGCTGATCAGCTTTTCCGCGTCGACGACGACCTATCCGCGTACCGGTGGCGAACAGGATCGTGCCAGCATCGTCTGGCAACTCGCCTCGATCGGACGGGGCGATGCCGCCCAGTTTGTTCCCGGCAGCACGCTCGAAATCTTCGTCGCCGGCGTGCGCGATGCCGAAACCTGGCACATCAACGTCGTCGGCGAAGAAACCCTCACGCTGGGCGGCGAGCAATTCGCCACCTGGCATTTCCTGCGCCAGGCGCGCCCCGGCTCTTACGACACCCAGGTCGAATTCTGGCTGGCACCAGCACGTGACTGGTATCCGGTGCGTCTGCGCCAGACCGAAACCAACGGCGATTATCTCGACATGTCGATGTCCTCGATCACGCCGCTGGCCGAGCGCTAACCATTTTTTTGAACGGAGTTTTCATGCGATCCATACCGCTGCGATACCTTGTCGCGACCACCATTTTCCTCTGCGCCAGCATGTCGGCCAGTGCCCAGCATGCCGTGCACAAGCGCACCTTCACGCCACCCCCACCGGTCGACCTGAGCTATACGATCCGGGCCCGCCAGAGCGGATTTTCGCTGGGCGGCGAAGCGCTGATCAAGTGGCGCACCACGCCCGGCACTTACAGCATCAGTACCGAAACCCGCTCGCCACTGGTCGGCAAAATCGTCGACGCCACCAGTAACGGCAGCATCGATGCCTTCGGCCTGGCACCAGCGACCTTTGTCGAAAACCGCTGGCGCAAGGAGCCGACCACCACCACCTTCGATCGTGCCGCCAAGGTGATCCGGTTCGCGCCGGAAGCCGCGACGTTTCCGTTGCTCGGCGGCGAACAGGATCGTAATAGCGTGATCTGGCAATTGATCGCGGTTGCGCGCGCCAACGCCGCCGCATTCAAGGTCAATTCATCGTGGGATTTTTTTGTCGCCGGTCCGCGCGATGCCGAGCCGTGGATTTTTACCGTGGTCAAGGAAGAGCAACTCACCACCACGCTGGGCCCGCAGCGCACCGTGCATGTGACGCGCGCGCCGCCACCGGACTCGAAAGGTCAGCAACTGGATATCTGGCTCGCTCCGGGACTGGAATGGTATCCGGTGAAAGTGCGCTTCTCGGAGTCCGACGGCGACTTCATCGAGCAGTCGCTGGAGCAGATCGGCAAAGTGCCGGCCTGAGTCTGGAGTGGCCGGCGCAGACAGCATCGCAACTGCGCCATGTCAATGAGCGCCGCGACAGAACTCTCAGAATTGATCGGGTAATTCGTCCCCTGCAAACATCGACCGGATCGTGTCCGGTCGACGATCTTTCATGGAGTTCATGATGAAAAACCCGATCACTCTGACCGTGCGGCAACCCGCACGGATGACCTGTTTCGTCGTTACGTTGTTCCTCGCGTTGTTCCTCGCGTTGTTCCTTGCATTTGCCGGCAGTGCACTGGCCGCACCATTTGTCACGGTCGGCAATCAATCCACCGATGAAGTGAGCGTCATCGACATGGCCAACTTCAATGCGCGTGTCATCGCCCCGCTCGATGGTGCCACCCGCATCGTCGCCAGCAAACCGGCCGGCATGGTGTTCATGAACACCCGAAACGGCATCGCCTTCGTCGATCCGGCGCAGGCCAAAATCATTGCACGCATTCCGATGCCGGAAGCGGTGACCGACCTGGTGGTCGACGCCGCCGGTGTGCGCTTGTACGCGCTCAGTGCGACCTCCGTGCGCGTCATCAATATCACGATGCGTACCGTGCTTGCCACGATACCGCTAAGCGCGCCACCACTGGCACTGGTGGCCGACGATGAAGGGGCGCGCGCCTACGTGCTGTCACCCGGTCGGCTCGACATGATCTATGCGCCTAGCGGTGCCGTGATCAAGTCAGTAGCAGTCGATCCTTCGGCCAGTACGCTGGCACTGACCCGCGAGGGCGCCAAACTGATTGTGGCCAGCAGTGGCAACAACGGCGGTACCGCCGGCATCGCGCTCGTGCATGGTGCCAGCCTCGCCATTGAAAAATTCATTCCGACCGCCGCCCTGTCGCCTGACGTGCATCCGGCCCGGCTCCTCGTCAGTCCAGGTGACGACAAGGTGATCGTGTTTGGCGGTGGCTCGACCAGCAAGACCGTGAGCTATCTGGTGCTCGACGCGTCCCGCGCCACCGTACGCGCGGCGCAAGTAGCAATCACGCAATCGTCGCAACCGGTACTGACCGCATTCAATGGCCCGGCCCTGCTTGGACCCGACTGCACGACGCTGTACGTCGGTGGCGGCTCGACGCCGGGTGCCAACGTCATCGCTGAAATCGATACCACCACCGACACCAGCAAACGCGTGCTCGCACTGCCAAGCAACGGTGCCGAATACCACTACCTCAATGGACTAGACGGCAGCGATACGGCAGGACGTTTCGTGCTGGTCGGGTATATTTTCGAGCACCGTATCCACAGTGCGGGTGAACCGCGCAGCGTCGGCTTCGTTGATGTTGCCAGCGGCACGACGATGGCCAACGTCGTGTTCCCGCAAAGCGGCCAGCCAAGCGCAGCCCTGTTCGGTGATGTGCTGGATCCGGAATCGCAGAAAGTGCAAGTAACGACCACGCTGTTGATGGCTGAACCGAACCCGGCCGCACGGGAGTCGACTCAGACCTTCACTGCCAACGTCAGCGGCAGGAAACCGGGCGGACACGTCGTCTTTCTCTTCAAAAACGGGAGTGAGGTCAATATCCCGGTTGTGCGTAAAACGGCAAACCTCAAAGACAATATTGCCACGCTGGTGCTCCCCTCCTGCAATACGGTCTGGCCTGATGCGGCCCTGGAACTCATCGCCTGCTCGCCGCGTTTTCTGGTGACCGCCATCTACAAGGGCGACCACACCCACCTCAAGAGCCGTTCGCAGGAAATCGTTGCATCGCGCTACTGACCGGCAACCAACCTACCAGCAACCGGTCGTCGCATTGGCCCCGCCGCTGGCCGTCAGATTTGACTGCACGCCGAAGTTATTGAGGACATAGGTATTGCAAGGATCATTGATCTGGTCACCGACCGGCGTGGCGGTGATGGTGTAGTCCGTCACCGTGGCTTGTGTCACGGTCATCGTGTACGACGTGACGCTACCGGAATCCAGGCTGAGCGGGAAAGCACTGCCGTAATTAAGCGCAGGGGCAGAGACCGAATACCGGTTGTTGGTGGCGAAAAATTTTTCCTGGCGAGCGGCCAGGTCCAGCATCGCCGACTTCGCATCCACGCGCCGCCCCTTGCGCACTTGTTGCGCATAGGACGGAAAGGCGATCGCTGCGAGGATGGCCACGATGGCGACGACGATCATCAGTTCGACGAGGGTAAAGCCGCGTTGTTGCTTCCGGTGTTGTTGCTCTCTATCGGTCATTGCAAATGCCTTTCCAGAATGATGGTGCCCGCAGTCAGGCGACTCATCGCAGTTTTACCCAGGTCACACGGCCTGATCGGCCAGCGATCGGATCGACGCGAGTGACGATGCCGACGCCTGTGACCGTTTGCTGCACCAGAAACGGATTGCCGCCAGCCGTCACGATGGACGGCCCCCCGGTCGCACTCAGTCCCAAACCGGAAATGATGGCATTGCCGGTCGCGGAGAGCGCGGCCGCCTTCGCGGCCGTCGCGAACAGCGAGGTCGACAGCGCCCCCCCGGTATCGGGAGAAATCGCCATCGTGTAGCCGGTGGAGGGCTGATTCGAGCAACTCAGGGTTTGTGTGACGGCCGGCAACGTGGTGTTGAAAATCAATGCACCGTAAGCCAAGCGCGGGTTGAAGATCACCTGCTCGGTCGAGGAAAAATCAATCCGCCAGCCGAACTTGGTGTTTTTGCTGGTGTCGACGCCGCAGACGGTACTGCCTTTCCAGCACACCGGATTTTGCGACACGGTACGGAAATTGGCGATGCTGCCGGTACCACCTGTCAGCGTGGTGATGGTCTGCTGCGCGAGGTCACTGATCGAAAAAGTTGGGATTGGCGATTTGGACAAGAACACATACTTGACCTGGCTCTTGTCATTCCAGTTCGTCATGTCCCAGTCCCAGATGCCATAGAACGACTGGGTATTTTTGGCATACGACGTGCCGCTAGTGAGCGTTTTCGGTAACTGTTCACCGGTACCAAAGGCCACGACGAGGCGCGAATTGCCGGTCGACTGCACCACCGCATTGACGGTCAGGGCGGTCGTGATCGGCTGGCCGGAAGCGGTCGTGAATAGCGGTGTACTGCCGGCTGCCCAGTTCGACGGATTGCTGCTGGTCAGGTCGAAACGCCAGACATTGCCCTTGTAATCGCCGGCATACAGGTAATCAGTCACATGGTCGCCATCGAGATCGGCCGAGACGACGTAATCGATGCCGTTCTTGGTGCTCAGACTGGCGGCACCGGTATCGAGAAAGCGGAACGAACGCGCCCCGGTAGTGGCATTGACGGTCATGATGAAGACCCCTGCCGTCCCCGTCGCACTGTTGCGGCCATTGCCAAAAATGACCGCCCAGTTGCCATCATGCAGACGCCGGATGATCGGTGTGCCATACACGCTTCCCAGACTGGTATTGCAGGTCCCATTGACGCAGGCGATGCTCGACGAATCCCACTCGCCCTTGACCAGACTGGCGGCATTGCCTTCCTTGAACTGCGTCGGATCGGTAATGTCGAGCGCGTACAGCACGCCATTGGCCGTACTGGTTTTGTCATTGAGCGTCCCGCTGGCATTGCCGCCGGCACCGAGTCCGCCCACCAGCCAGGTATGCCATGCGCCGCTGTAGTACAGATCGCCGGCACCCGGTGTCGCATCGACATAGGCGTTGTGCGCGTACTGCGGTGACGAATAATCGAGTGCCTTGTTCGTCGGATGAATACTGCTGATGACGGACGCCGGCACATAGCTCAGCACATCGATGCCGTCGTTCGGCGCGCTGGTATTGAAGGTATTGCTGGCGTCGTAGGCACCGGCGCGAAAGCCGTGCAGCATGCCGTCGTTGGCACCGACGTAGACCGTATTCGCGCGGGTCGCATTGGTGCTGGAAAAGCTGGCGTACGCGCTACCGAATTCGGCCACCGTCGTATTGGATACCAGATCTTTTCCGGCCATGCCATACGGAGACGCCGGTGCACCGACCCAGGTTGGACTGGAATTGACGATGTCGCCAAGGACGCTGTCACGGCGCCGATACACACCCGTTCCAAGACCACTGAGCAGCACTTCCGCAGTCCGGTCACCCCGCAGATAACTGGTGCGTAACAGGCCGTCAGTCAGCCCCATCGAAAGCTTCTGCGCTGTCGTCATGCTGAGGTACTGGAAAGGAATACCGCCAGTGCCGTTCCAGCTGAGCATGGTGCGCGCCAGAGGGCTCTGCGCCGAATTCGTCGCGCCTGTCGCGGCGCACGCCCCCCCCGTCAGCGAACAGCTCGCATCCCAGTTGGCCACCGGATTGATCGTCACATTGCCGGCAGCATCGGCTACCAGCGCAGACGCTGTCAGCTGCCCCCACGAGTTTTGCGGATGGTAGTACGCCAGATAGACTTGCGAACCGGCTTGCACGCGCGACGATTGCTGGATATTGGTGCCGGCAGACGTGGAGGCTGCATTAATTTGGGCTGCTTTGAAACACAGGATTTCATGGACATTGCTGCCGCCACCGGTGCCGGAAGTAAATCCGAACCGGAAACTCGGTGGCAGGGGCCCGTTCTTGTCCGTAATCGATTGCTTCGTAATGACCGGTTGCGGCACGCCGTCATTGACGTTGTACGACAGGCTGAGCAAACCGTCCTGCGTGATGCTCAGGTCGTAGGAAAAAATATTCGCATCGCCACGCAGTGGCTTGCTGATCGCTTGCTGGTTGAAGATCGGTGCGGACACTTTGAGCGGATCGAGGATGAGCTGGTAATCGCGTACTGGGTCGGTGGTCGAGTCCTTGTGATTGATGGTGTTACCTTTGTCATCGACCACTGACGCGCCACTCCAATTCTGAAGAAAACCGGTTCGACAGGTGTTTTGTACCGCAGTAATCTGGTCCCCCGACGACAAATTGCTTACTCCGTATTTTTTGTAATAACTAGGCTTGAGTTTGCTCAAGGCATCGTAAGTAATACTCCCCGAACCACGCACGACGATGGTGCCGGGATTAGGCCCGGTGCCGTCGGACGTCGAGTCGTTCCTGTTCGAGAAATTGCCGTACTCGTCAATCGCCACCGCGAGATAACCGCCATCGACACCATCGCCAGGATTTTTTCCTTGCGAACAGCTGTAGCCGAGACTACCGCCGTACGACCCGATCGACGGGTCCTTGGTGCCATCCATCAGGAAGAATGCAATACCATCGGCACCCGAATTCCCGGCAGTGCCCCGGATGCCGTTGTTGTACGCATTGCCGCCGTAGGTCGCTGTCGTGAAGGTCACCTGTACGCCCTGCGAAGTCGGAAACGGCGAGGTCGACACCACCGAACCGGTCTGGTTATTACCGTTGCTGCCGGTGGTCGTGTCGCCATTGGTCAGGCGCAACGCGCCTTGCCCGATCGGGTCTGGCAAGCGTCCCGAAATCCCGCCGACCTGTGTCTTGCCGTTGTAGTAGGACAGATTTTTGCAGGCCGGAATCGTACTGGTTCTGCCATCGCCGGCGGTCAGGCAAGCGCCATTGAGAGTCTTCCAGCCATAACTCGACGATGCACCAGTCAGCGTATCGCTGACCACCAGCTGCGCCAACGCCGTCAACGGCATCAAGCCAGCCAGTGGCAACACCCACAATGCGCTGACGGCATGTCTTCTGAA
>CANFED010000114.1 GCA_947445995.1 Oxalobacteraceae bacterium
GGCGCGTCCTTGAGGATCACGCGGGCGATCGCAATGCGCTGGCGCTGGCCGCCAGATAACTTGACGCCGCGCTCACCGACCATCGACTGATACTGGCCGGGGATCGCGTCGATGAAGTCGCCGGCATGCGCTTGCCGTGCTGCGGCGACCACTTCGGCATCGCTGGCCTCAAGACGACCGTAGCGGATGTTATCCATCAGCGAACGATGGAACAGGCTGGGGTCTTGCGGAATCAGGCTGATCTGCTGATGCAGCGCATCTTGCGTGATGTGGCGGACATCGGTACCGTCGATGAGAATCTGGCCGGCGTCGACATCGTACAGACGCAGGATCAGGCTGACGAAGGTCGATTTTCCCGAGCCCGAAAACCCCACCAGCCCGACCCGCTGGCCGGCCGGAATCACCAGGTTGAGCTTGTCGAACACCGGCCGACCCACCGTGTAGCCGAAGTCGACATCGCGCAGCACGATCTCGCCCTGGCGCAGCGGTGCAGTCTGCGCATCGGCCGCACCGGGCGCATCGATGACTTCATGCGGACGGACGATCACGTTGACGCCGTTGCTGACATTGCCGATGTATTCGAAAAATTCGAGAAAGCGCCGGCTCAGGTTGCGCGCTTCATTGATGATCAGCAGCGCCAGACTGACGGCCATCACGAAATCGCCGACCGAGATTTCATCACGACTCCACAGCGTCAGTGCGTAATACAGCACGCCGACCTTGAGGATTGCCGCCGCAGTGAACTGGAACCAGCGCACCCGTTCGTTATAGGTGTTCGAAATCCGGATCGCCACCATTTCGGATTGCAGCGAACGGTCCAGATTGGCACGTTCGAACCCGAGCCGGGCGAACAGCCGCGAGCTGGTCAGGTTGGTCACGGCATCGACGATCTGGCCGGTTGTTTCGCTGCGCGCGGCTGAGGCTTTCAGTGCATACGGCTGGCAATGACGCGCCAGCCAGTAGCTGATGCCAATGAACAGTACCGACCACAGCAGCACGAAACCCGCCAGCCGGACATCGGTGTTGAGCAGCAGGCTGATCGAGACCACGAAGACAATGAGCACCGGATAGAACTCGGTGATCAGCGACCACAGCGTCTGCGTCACGCCAAGCGATGTTTCGCTGATCCGGTGCGCCAGCGCACCGGCAAAATTATTGCCCATGTAGCGTTGCGAATGATGCTGCAGATAGTGGTACAAGGCGCGCGTGACTTGCTGGCGCTGACGCGGCCCGAGCCGGATCTGGACCCCGCCGGCCAGCCGGCCGAACACCAGTTCGCCGAGGCACAGTCCGACGAACAGCAGCAGCGGCGCATGCAGCGTGATCATCAGCTGCGCGGGCGGCATCGAGGAAGCGGTGACTGCCTTGACGATGCGACCCAGCGCATACGGCAACAGGATGCCGCAGGTCGCGTTGACGGTTTCGAGCAGCACGATGGCCAGATACCACCAGCGGTAGCGGCGCACGAAAAACAGGATGAAGCGAAACGGCGTCGTCGGCAACGCCGGGGTTCCGGGCGCGCGTTGTGCAGCAGTGAAGTTGGGCATGGCAGGACGACAGTGGCAGGAGCGCGATGGCAAGGTCGCCATTATCGGCGATGCCGAGTCGTTCCACCGGACGCGCTGAAAACTGGCATCATGCTCGCTCCTTCACCCTACCCGCGAGCGCCGATGTCCCTGCCTTCCCATCTGACCACATTGCAAGCGCCTGACGGCGCACGGATCGCGGTGTCGCTGCATGGCGGCCACCTGTGCGCATGGCGCAGCGCCGATGGCATAGAGCGGCTGTTCCTGAGCGAGCGCACGCGCTGGGATGATGTCATCGCTGGTATCGCGTCGATACGCGGCGGTATCCCCATCGTCTTCCCGCAATTTTCCGGCATGGGGCCGCTGCCCAAACATGGGCTGGTGCGCACCATGCGCTGGGCGCTACTGGAAGCGACAGCGGAGACCGGCCTGATGCGTCTGGGCGTGACCGACTCGGCCGCCACCGCGCAATTCGAGGGCCAGTTTGCATTGGAAGTGCAGCTGCGTTTTTCAGGACTGCAGTTGAGCATTGACCTGATCATCACCAACACCGGCGAGCGGCCGTTCGACTTTACCGCCGCCTTGCATACCTACCTGGCGACGCCAATCGATACGACCCGGATCGATGGCCTGCAAGGGCAGCCTTACCTCGACTGCGCGGTCGAACCGCGCACGCCGTGCGGCGGCTCGGATACCGCACTGACCATCACGCAGGAAGTCGATCGCATCTACGCCGCCCTCGCCACACCGGTCACGCTGACCAGCACCACCAGCGCGCTGGCAGTAAGCCAGAACGGCTTCGAGGATGTCGTCGTATGGAATCCGTGGGCCGAGAAAGCCGCCGCCCTGCCCGACCTGATGCCGCACGACGAGCGCCAGTTTGTCTGCATCGAAGCCGCCCTGATCGATCATCCGCACACGCTGCTGCCGGGCCAGTCCTGGCAAGGCCGGCAGCAACTGTGCGCCACCCCGCATTTCGCAACAGCACAAGGAGCATCTGCATGAGTCACCTGTTTTCCCCGTACGCCTTTGGCCCCCTGCCTCTGAAAAACCGCATCGTCGTCTCGCCGATGTGCCAGTACTCCGCCGTCGATGGCCAAGCCACCGACTGGCACATGATGCACCTCGGTAGCATGGCCCTGTCGGGTGCCGCATTGCTCTTCACCGAAGCCGCCGCCGTCGAACCGCAGGGCCGCATCACGCCAAGCGACCTTGGCCTGTATTCGGATGAAACGGAAGCTGCATTGCGGCCGGTGATCGCTGCGATCCGCCGTTATTCGTCGATGCCAATTGGTATGCAACTGGCCCATGCCGGACGCAAGGCCTCCTGCGCCGTCCCGTGGGCAGGTGGCAAGAACCTCACGGCAGAACACGGCGGCTGGCAAACCGAAGCACCGTCAGCGATTCCGTTTGCCGAACACGACACGATGCCGCTGGCGCTTGATGCCGCCGGCATGCAGCGTATCCAGGATGCCTTCGTCGCTACTGCCCTGCGGGCAGAACGCCTTGGCATCGACGTACTGGAACTGCACGCCGCGCATGGTTATTTGCTGCATGAATTCTTGTCGCCGCTGTCGAACCAGCGTACCGACGAATACGGTGGCAGCCTGGAAAACCGGATGCGCTTTCCGCTGGCGGTGTTCGATGCAGTACGCGCCGCAGTACCGGCCAGCATCCCGGTCGGCGTACGTATTTCGGCCAGCGACTGGGCCGAGGGCGGCTGGGATATCGAACAGAGCGTGGTGTTTTGCGCGGCGCTCAATGAGCGCGGTTGCGCGTTCATTGATGTCTCCAGTGGCGGCACTTCGACCGCACAGAAAATCCCGCTCAGCCCTGGTTATCAGGTGCCGTTTGCAGCGCGCATCCGCGAAGAAACCGAGATGCCTGTGATTACCGTGGGCCTGATTACCGAAGCGGCGCATGCCGAACAAATCCTCGCTGATGGCGACGCCGACATGATCGCGCTGGCCCGTGCGATGCTCTACGACCCGCGCTGGCCGTGGCATGCCGCGGCCGAACTCGGTGACTCGGTGGATGCCGCGCCGCAGTACTGGCGGTCGCAGCCACATCAGCTCAAGGCGCTGTTCACCAGCACGATTCCGGGCAAGCAGTAAACGACAACGCGGGCACGTGATGAACGTGCCCGCGTTGTCCGGTAATTTCCGTCAAACCGTTTGGTTCGGCGAGGCGCTCGCGTGGCACGATAAATCCGTGCCCACGCGAGCGCACCACTCCTTATGGCATTGCCGGTGCCACGCGCCACACCACGTTACCGACATCATCAGCCACCAGCAACGCACCCTTGCGATCGATCGTCACGCCAACCGGCCGGCCGAGTGCTTCGCCTTCGGCGTTCAGAAATCCGCTCAGCACGTCTTGCGGCATGCCGTCCGGTTTGCCATCGGTGAACGGTACGAACACCACTTTGTAGCCGCTGGCAGGTTTGCGATTCCATGAACCATGCTGACCCACAAACGCACCGCCGAGGTATTTTTTCGGCAGCAGCGTGCTCTCGTTGAAGGTCAGACCGAGCGAGGCGGTATGCGAACCCATCGCGTAATCCGGCACCAGTGCAGTCGCGACCAGATCGGGGCGCTGCGGCGTGACGCGGATATCGACGCGCTGGCCGTAGTAGCTGTAAGGCCAGCCATAAAAACCGCCATCTTTCACTGACGTGATGTAGTCCGGCACGAGGTTATTGCCCAGCTCGTCGCGCTCGTTGACGGCCGTCCAGAGGGCGCCGGTTTTCGGTTCCCAGCTCAGGCCGTTCGGATTGCGCAAGCCGCTCGCAAACACGCGTGACTTGCCGCTGCTGATGTCGATCTCCATGATGGCGGCGCGACCTTCTTCGGCCTCGATGCCATTTTCAGCGACGTTGCTGTTCGAACCGACGGTGGCATACAGGCGCTTGCCATCGGTGCTGGCAAGGATATTTTTGGTCCAGTGATGGTTGATCGCGCCAGCCGGCAGGTCAGCGACTTTCATGCCTTCCGTGGTGATTTCGGTGGCACCGGCGGTGTACTTGAAACGCATCACGGCGTCGGTATTGGCGACATACAGATCGTTGCCGACCAGCGCCATGCCGAACGGCGAATTCAGGCCAGCCAGAAACACCGAGCGCGTTTCGGCGATGCCATCGCCATTAGTGTCGCGCAGCAGAATGATGCGGTTCGGACTGACCACACCAGCGCCGGCGCGTTTCATCACGACACCCATGACAAAATTCTTGATGGTGGCAATGAAGCCGGATGGCTTGTCGGTATTGGCCGGCGTGTTGGACTCGGCCACCAGCACATCACCGTTGGGTAGCACATACAACCAGCGCGGATGATCGAGTCCCGTGGCGTAGGGATTGACCGCCAGGCCCGCCGCCGGGATTGGTGCCGAGCCGAGCGGCCAGCCTTTTGCGGTCGCGACATTGACGGTCGGAATCACGCTATTGGATGGCTCTGGCAGCGTCGGGTTGGGGCCGTAACCAGGGTCAACCAGGGTCTCGGCAGCATAAATGACTGGCGCATACAGCAACGCGATCAGCAGGGGCAGGCGTAGTGACAAGCTTCGATACATTGGCATGGTGGCTCTCTCTCTGGAACAGGAATGAATACGGTTAGGATAACTGCGCATCGGCAGCTCTGCTGGAGGGCTGGCCTGAGGGCGACCTACAGGCAACCGACGGCCATCCGGCAAGAACGGCGCCGGTCGCCCATCAGCACGCGCAACTCGGCGATCGTGAGCTGGCTGACTTCGTGCATGACAATCAGGATGGCACCCGTCACCGGACGATGACCTGTGCGGATCAGCGCGATCAGCGCCTGCGACATGTTCAGCGATTTTGATAGCTCGGCATCGTTGCGCAGCTTCAGCAATTGCCTGAGGAAGTTGAGTAACTTGGCGGGGTCGTACTGGTGGTGGTTCAACATTACCGATCAATGATCTTCGAATACCGCGCAGCATACCCGCCGGCATGACAGTCGTATGTTCAATAGCGCACATAACCATATCGAATTTCCTGACCGGAAATAGCCACCCGGTATTTCCGGTTCGCGCGCAGGTCATACGCAAGTAATGAAGCTGTCATGATGCTGCAGTTATGATGCTGCAATTAACCTGCAATTTCCTAGAGACCGGACGCATGATGCCTTCCCACTTTGCCAATACCGAGCGACTGATTATTTTCGACGCCGACGGTACGTTGATTGATGGCTTCAGTGCCATCGACCGGACTTTTTCGGCCAACGGGATGGATATCGGCAAGCTGGAAAATTTCCAGAAACGCCGCAAGCTGCTCAAGTATCTCGGTGGCATCAAGGAGTTTCCGGTCAACTTGCGCAAGCAGTTTGGCAAGCAAAACCGCAAGCTGCTGCGGGCCACGCTGACCGACGTGTACCGCGACGAGGCCGTGATGTATCCGGGCCTGGCCGACTTGTTGCGCGATGTACTGGCCACACCCGACCTGCGCGTCGCACTGGTCACGCGCAATGTCACGATCGAACCGGCCCTGACGCTGGGCAAGCTGTTTGCACGCCACCAGATCGATATCGAGGCCTTTGATTCGGTCGCCTGCGTGCCGCTGGGCCAGCCCAAGTCGACCGCCTTTCGCGCCATCCGCAACCACTTCCTGATCAACCCGGCGCGCGCCTATGCCTGCGGTGACGAGCACACCGATTACCTCGCCGCCATCGACACCGGCATGCATCCGTTCATGGTGTCGTACGGCTTCGAAGACCACCAGCGCCTGACCGAAAAATTCGGCGTGCCCGACGAAGTCATTTCGCGCTCGCCCGATGCCGTCTGCGCACGCATCCGGCACGGTCTCGGGATCCTTCGGGCCGGCTAAACGCCATCGGAAATTTTTCATGTTGTCTGCGTTGACAGGTAGCGCAGCCGGGTGCGTGCTTGCTATGCTGGTGTCTTCCCGGTCCACCTGCCCGTCTCCATGAAAAAAAAGCGTCTGCACGATTTTTTCCGGCCCGTCCTGTTCGTTGCGCTGGTGCTATCGATACCGGCGTTCTACCTGTTGCTTGATGGTGCCGAGGCCCGCTTGCGTGGCATTGGCAGCGCGCTCTACGCAGTCACCGCACTGCTGGTCGGGGTCGACCTGTGGTGTCGACGCGGCGTGCAAGCGGACTGGCGCGTCACGCTGGTCGACGCAGGCTTGTTGCTTGGCGCGCTGGCCAGCGCCTGGCCGACGGCCGCACCGTGGTCGGAACTCGAATGGTGGCTGCGCCTGAGCTACAGCGCGATCGTCTTCCTGCGTTTCCCGACCTTGCTGGCACCGTGGGCGCTGCCCAAGCATCTGATGCAAATCCTCGCACTCTCGGTAATCCTGCTGGCGTTTGCGGGTGCCGGCTTCTACTGGCTGGAGCCGCGCGTGCTGACCTATGCCGATGGCTTGTGGCTGGCCTTCATCACCGGTGCCACGGTCGGCTATGGCGATCTGGTGCCATCGACCCATGCCTCCCGTGTTTTCGCGGTGTTCATCGTCTTGCTCGGCTATGCGATTTTTTCAGTGATCACGGCCAGCATCGCGGCCCTGTTCGTCGGCGAAGACGAAAAACATTTCCAGCAAGAGCTGCATGCCGACATCCGCGCGCTGCGCCAGGAAATCACGACCTTGCGCAATGAACTCCACAGCCGCACGGAATGACTGAAAAGAAATCCTGTCATGTAATCGTCAGGTAACACGCACCTCCTAGCATGAGCCCACTTTATTAATTGATAAATGGATAACTCATGCGACGACGTTCCTGTAGCAGTATCGTGCTGCTCGCACTTTCAGTACTGGTCGCCGGTTGTGGTGGCGGCAGCACCCCCTCTCCCGAGAACCAGCTCAGTGCCGCCGTCATGCGCGTCGGTGGTCCCGGTGCGATGCCAAGCTGTCCTGCACCGGCCAATACGCTCACCAGCATCAATGACGTCCAGGGCGCGGGCAAACTCAGTGCGCTGGCCGGTCAGTCGGTCAGCGTGCGCGGTGTGGTCACCGGAGACTTCCAGGCCGCCAGCCAACTCAACGGATTCTTTATCCAGCAGCCGGTGCCGGATCAGGATGGCAAGACGTCCGAAGGCATTTTTGTCTACGCACCCGCTTTCGCGACACCGGTCACGGCCGGCCAGTACGTGCAAGTCAGCGGCACCGTCGAGGAGTTCAAGAGCGGCAGCACCGATCCCGAACGCGCCACCCAGATCGGTCAGCTGACCGGCGTGAACGTGTGCGGGTCCGGTCCCCTCATCAAGCCGCGCAAGCTCGTTTTACCGGTCGCCAGTCTGGATGAGCTCGAAGCGCTCGAAGGCATGCTGGTCGAGATCACCCAGCCCCTGACAGTCACCGATACCTACACGCTGGGTCGTTACGGCGAGCTGCGCCTGTCGGCCAACGGTCGCCTGTTCCAGCAAAACAATCATCCGACACTGAGCGACCGCGCCGCGATTGCCGACCTCAATGCCCGTTCGCAAATCCTGCTCGATGACGGCGCGGCGATCTCGAATCCGAAGCCCATTCCGTACCTGACCGCCGGTGACAGCAGTGGCACGCGCCGGGTTGGCGACACCGTCACCAACCTGCGTGGCGTGCTGACCTGGAACTTCGATGCCTGGCGCATCCAGCCCATCCAGGCACCGACCTTCACGCCGGCCAACGCACGCCCAAGCGCACCAGCGGCAGTCGGTGGCACCCTGCGCGCGGGTAGCCTCAACGTGCTGAACTACTTCACGACGCTCAACCAGCGTGGTGCCAACAGCAATCTCGAACTGGCACGCCAGCGCGACAAGCTGGTGACCACCATCGCCGGCCTTGATGCCGATGTGCTGGGACTGATGGAAATCGAAAATAATCCGACCGTCAGCCTGGCCGACCTGATCGCCGCCGTCAACGCAAGGATGGGTGCGAACACCTATGCACTGGTCAACAGCGGCACGCCCGGCACGGATGCGATCAAGGTCGCCATGATCTACAAGCCAGCCCGCGTCAGCCTGACGGGTCAGCCACAAGTACCCGTTGATCCGGACTTTGCGGTCGATGGCGGGCTGCGTCCGCCGGTCGCGCAGCGCTTTGCCGCGATCGATAACAACGGCGGTTTCTGGTTCGTCGTCAATCACCTGAAAAGCAAGGGTTCGTGTCCGTCCAGCGCCAGCAGCGTCGACCGCGAACAAGGTCAGGGTTGCTGGAATGTTTCGCGGGTTCGTCAGGCCAGCGCCCTCAACAAATGGGTCGGCCAGCTCGTTGCCAGTTCCGGCGAAGCCGATGTGCTGATGGTCGGCGACTTCAACGCCTACCTCAATGAAGACCCGATCAAGACCATCGAATCGGCCGGCTACGAAGACCTGCTCAAGCGTCTGCCTGCCACCGACCGCTACACCTATGTCTTCAATGGCGAAAGTGGCGCGCTCGATCATGGCCTGGCCAGCAGCAAGCTGACCTCGCAAGTCAGTGGCGTAGCGGTCTGGCATATCAATGCCGACGAGCCGATCGCCCTCGACTACAACACCGAGTTCAAGACCGATGACCGCTACGCGGTGACGCCGTTCCGCTCATCGGATCATGATCCGGTGCTGGTCGGCCTGAACCTGACAGCGGACCCCGTCATCATCGAAGCGGTGTTGAGCGCGACCTTGCCGACGGTCGGACAAGCCGGCCTCCCAGCCACCGTCAGCGACATCAGCACGACCCTGTCAAAGGGTGCGACCAGCGGCACGTTGAGCCTGAACTGGGGTGACGGCAGCGCCACGCAGGTGCTGGCCCTGAACGCCACCACGGCGTCGCACACGTATGCCGGCGCGGGCACCTTTGCGCTGCGCGTGCAGCTCGACGACAGCAACGGCAAACAAGCCGTGTTGAACGGATCGGTGCTCATCAGTGCCGCACCGGCACCCTCGGCCGGCAGCGATGTGTTATTCAGCGAATACGTTGAAGGGTCGAGCAACAACAAGGCCATCGAACTGTTCAATCCGACTGCAGCGGCGGTCGACCTGACGCTCTATCGCGTCAAGCTGTTTTCGAACGGTGCCAGCACTGCCAGCCAGACGCTGCCACTGACCGGCACACTCGCCGCCGGTGCAACGCTGGTCATTCATCACGCCTTGTTCGCTGATACCAGCGTCATCAGCGGCACCAAAATTGCCAGCAGCAGCATCGCCAATTTCAATGGCGACGATGCCATCACGCTGGAGAAAAACGGCAGCATCATCGATGCCTTCGGTCAGGTCGGTTTCGATCCCGGCACCCAGTGGGTCTCCGGCACGACCGCGACGCTGGACCGGACACTGCGCCGCAAAAGCGGCATCACCGCTGGCAGCATTCCGCCCAACGCACCAGCCCCCTGGGATATCACGCTGGAATGGGACAGCTTCCCGATCAACACCTTTGATGGCCTCGGCAAGCGCTGACCGCTCCGCACTCACCTTTTTGAATCGAGAACATGCTCATGATCCGCAATCCTTTATCACACCTGCTGCTGACCGGCGCGTTGCTGGCCAGCCTGTTCGCCGCCAGTCGTGTGGCGCACGCCGCTCCCGCCTTCGAATTCGATGATCCGCAATTCATCTTCAATGGCGACAACTGGAATTTTGGTATCAATTTCCGCGCCGATCAGAACCTGCAAGTCGATGCACTGGGCTATTTCTGGGATACCGAGTTTTCGACGGCCGCGCACAACGTCGCCTTGTTCAGCGCCAACGGTGTCAAGCTGGCCGACACCACCGTCGATGCCGGCGATGCGCTCAACGGCCATTTCCGCTATAGCCCGATCAGTACGGTCACGCTGACCGCCGGGGCAAGTTACCGGGTCGTCGGTGCCAGCGCCGGTGATGCCTATTTTTTCGACGCCGTGAATTTTTCCAGCCATCCCGGCATCACCTATCTGGGCAATGTCTATTCGGGATTGAGCGGCTCGACGGCGCTGTTCGACCTGGTGCCAGAAGGCAGCAACGATAGGCTCAACGGAGAATGGGGACCGACGCTAAGCGTCTCACCGGTTCCCGAACCATCGACCTATGCCTTGCTGCTGGCCGGACTGGGACTGATGGGCGTGATGCGCAAAGTCCGACGCGAGAAAACTGCCCGACTGTTATGACCACCATCAGGTAAGTTGGCATAGAGCACCCGGCATCAGGCACACCCTCGTGTTTTCGGATACCGGGTCGAAAACATTACCACGCAAAAATCTGCCGCAAGCGGGTACTTTCGGTGCCTCGAAAAAAGGCACCAACAGCCATCTCCTCCGGCGAAAATAGACCGTGCAAACCGGCGAAGTTATCGGGTATAAGTGTTATACCGACAAGTAACCAACCGGCGACAACC
>CANFED010000115.1 GCA_947445995.1 Oxalobacteraceae bacterium
ATGTTTGCCTGGCGTGTCGCCAAGTTCGTCAAGTCCAACGCGATCGTATTCTGCGGTAATGGCATGACGCTTGGCGTCGGTGCCGGCCAGATGAGTCGCGTCGATTCGGCCCGCATCGCCTCGATCAAGGCGCAACATGCCGGTCTGTCACTGGTGGGTTCGGCCGTGGCGTCGGATGCGTTTTTCCCGTTCCGTGATGGCCTCGACGTCGTCGTTGCCGCCGGAGCCACCAGCGTGATCCAGCCGGGCGGTTCGATGCGCGATCAGGAAGTCATCGATGCGGCAGATGAGCAGGGCGTCGTGATGCTGCTGACCGGCGTGCGTCATTTCCGTCATTGATCGGGTTGCAGGACCTGCGACCGTGAGAATACTTGGCATTGATCCGGGGCTGCGCATCACCGGCTTCGGTGTCATTGAGAAGCACGGTCACAAGCTGACCTACATTGCCTCCGGCACCATCAAGACCCTCGACATCGATTTGCCGGCCCGGCTGAAAACCATCCTGGCCGGCGTCACCGAAGTTGTTGCCACGTATCGGCCGGATTGTTCGGCGATCGAAAAAGTCTTCGTTAACGTCAATCCCCAATCGACGCTGTTGCTCGGCCAGGCCCGTGGCGCAGCGATTTGCGCGCTGGTCAGTGCCGATTTGCTGGTGGCCGAATACACCGCGCTGCAAGTCAAGCAAGCCGTAGTCGGACAGGGCAAGGCGCAAAAAGAACAGGTGCAGGACATGGTGCAGCGACTGCTGATGCTGTCGGGCAAGCCGACCGCCGATGCGGCCGATGCGCTCGGTGTGGCGATTTGCCATGCGCACAATAGCGATGTGCTGGCGATTCTTGGCGGGCTGGCACCCGGATTGGCGAAGAAGGGATTGCGCGTGCGCAAGGGACGATTGGTCGGGTGACGGCTTAATCCGGTTATTGCATCCTACGCGACTGCATAACTCAACCTGCCGGATGCGTTTTCAGCCAGTCCCGCAATGCCGCATCGATGCGGGTTTGCCAGCCATCGCCGGCAGCCCGGAATGCTTGCAGTACGTCGGGCGAGAGCCGGATCGTCGTGGATATTTTCGGTGGCGATTTTTGCGGGCCGCGCAGGCGCATACCGAGTTTTGTTTGCAAGGCTGCAGGAAGTACCTCCCGCGCTGGTTTGAATTGCCGAAAATCGCTGGCAGTCAATTCCCGCACTTCGCCATCCTTGTCAGTCAGTAGTGGTCGCTTTTTCATAGTTACGGATCTCCCGGAGGTTTGCCTTGCGAAAGCTGATGATGCGTATGCCGTCACCAGCGGGTGTAAAGCACAGTACATGCAGCCGCCCAACGAGCAATCCTGTCGCGACGAAGCGTACTTCGGGATACGGGTTGCGGACATCTTGCTGCACCAGTGCGGTATCAAAATCGAAGTCGGCGACGCGCTGGAATGACAGGTCTCGTTCACGGATATTCCGCTCGTTCTTGTCGGGATCGAATTCGATATACATTGCCAGATTGTAGTAACAAACATTGCTTCGATCAAGGAGAGAGGTGCCCGGTTGCTTGCAACGCCAAACCCATCATGGCCTCTGCACCCTGTATCATCTTTCCGTCCTCACTTACCTTCCAAATTTCCCATGATCGGTCGCCTCTCAGGAACGCTCCTCGAAAAAAATCCGCCGCAATTGCTGGTTGATTGCCACGGCGTCGGCTATGAAGTCGGTGTCTCGATGAGTACCTTTTACAACTTGCCCGCATTAGGCGAAAAAATCGTCTTGCTGACCCAGCAGATCGTGCGCGAGGATGCGCATCTGCTATTCGGTTTCGGCACGGCCGAAGAGCGCGACGTGTTTCGCCAGTTGATCAAGATTGCCGGCGTCGGCCCGCGCATGGCGCTGGCCATCCTGTCCGGCATGTCGGTGTCCGAACTGGCGCAGGCCATCACGTTGCAAGAGACCGGTCGCCTGACCAAGGTGCCTGGTGTCGGCAAGAAAACCGCCGAGCGTCTGCTGCTGGAACTCAAGGGCAAGCTCGGTGCTGATCTCGGCATCGTCGGTGGTGTTGCGCTGCCGGACGGCGGTGGCGACATCCTCAACGCGTTGCTGGCACTCGGTTATTCCGACAAGGAAGCGATGCTGGCGATGAAGCAGGTACCGGCCGGTAGCGGCGTTTCCGATGGCATCAAGCTGGCGCTCAAGGCGCTGTCCAGGGGGTAATCAGGCATGAGTATCCAGACCGATGATTTCAGCGAACAGCGCATCATCACGCCGACCGCGACGTCGCCCAACGAAGAGGCGATCGAACGCGCATTGCGACCAAAACAGCTCGACGAATACGTTGGTCAGGAAAAAATCCGCGACCAGCTCAGCATCTTCATCACGGCTGCCAAGCAGCGTCGCGAAGCGCTCGACCACACGTTGCTGTTCGGTCCTCCTGGCCTCGGCAAGACCACGCTGGCGCACATCATCGCACGCGAAATGGGCGTCAATTTGCGTCAGACTTCCGGCCCGGTACTCGAACGCGCCGGCGACCTCGCCGCACTGCTGACCAATCTCGAAGCCAATGACGTGCTGTTCATCGACGAAATCCATCGGCTCTCGCCGGTGGTCGAGGAAATCCTGTACCCGGCGCTGGAGGACTACCAGATCGACATCATGATCGGCGAAGGGCCGGCCGCGCGGTCGGTGCGGCTGGACTTGCAACCGTTCACGCTAGTCGGTGCCACCACACGCGCCGGCATGCTGACCAATCCGCTGCGCGACCGCTTCGGCATCGTCGCGCGGCTGGAGTTTTATAGCGCGACCGAACTGGCCCGCATCGTCACCCGCAGCGCCTCGCTGCTCAATGCACCGATCGATCCCGAAGGTGCGTTCGAGATTGCCAAGCGCAGTCGCGGCACGCCGCGGATTGCCAATCGCTTGTTGCGGCGGGTGCGCGATTACGCCGAGGTCAAATCCAATGGCGACATCACCAAGCCGACGGCCGATGCCGCGCTGGTGATGCTCGATGTCGATCCGGTCGGGTTTGATTTGATGGACCGCAAGCTGCTCGAAGCAGTGCTGTTCAAGTTTAGCGGTGGTCCGGTCGGACTCGACAACCTCGCGGCCGCCATCGGGGAAGAGCGTGAAACCATCGAAGATGTGCTGGAGCCCTACCTGATTCAGCAGGGCTATTTGCAGCGCACACCGCGCGGCCGGATTGCGACGCCGCTGGCCTACACCCACTTCGGTGTAGCCGCGCCGCGCACCGGACCGAACGGCGAGCTGTGGGGGCAGTAAGCCGTTAAGGCAGGGGGCAGGCCGGGGCGATGAAGTCGGCGATCGCCGCCATGAACTGTTCCGGTTGCTGCAATTGCGGGACATGCGCGCAGCCGGGCAGGATTGTCAGCGTCGCATGCGGCAATCCTGCTGCCAGTTCGACCGACATTGGCGGCGGTGTCGCTTCGTCGTGTTCACCGACCAGCACCAGCGCCGGTACGGTGACCGAGGCCAGGTCGGCGCGCAAATCGAGCGTCGACAGGGCCGCGCAGGCGTCATGGAAGGTCTGCGTATCGACGTCCAGGAAGCGCTCACGCCGTTGTGCAATCAGCGCCGGATTGGCCGCCTGAAAATCCAGCGAAAACAAGCGTCGCATCGCCACATCGGCAATGCCGGCCAGACCGTGAGCTGCGGCACCTGCCGACATACCCTTGAAAGCCGCCCGGCCCGCTTCCGAAAATGCCGCACCGCAATCAGCCAGCACCAGTTTTCCGGCCAGGTCAGGATGACGGATCGCGGTCAGCAAGGCCACGAAACCGCCGTAGCCATTACCCAGAAAAATTGGTGCTTGCGCATACTTGAACTCGCGAATCGCCGCCGCCAGCCGGTCGGCCACGGCATCAAGTCCGCCCTCGACGCGGTCGGAGTTGCCAAAGCCGGGCAGGTCGAGGATGACGACCCGGTGGGTTGCCGCCAGCAAGCGGGCCAGCGGATCAAAACTGGAGCCATCGGCAAGCAGCGAATGGAACAGGATGATGGGCGCGCCAGCGCCGCCGATGCGGGCACCGACCTTGTGTTCGCCAACTTTGACGAGAACCGCAATCTGGCCAAATTCCGTGCCGGGTGTTGTGTTCATGGTGACTTTTCCTGTCAGGTGGGAGGGATGCAGTTCAGTTCAGACGCGGCTGGGTGGCCGTGTCCTTGTACCAGTCGAATGGCGTGTCATCGAGTCGCACCATCACGCTCTTTGTTTCGAAATGCTGGTCGAATGATTCGATGCCGCATTCACGGCCGATGCCGGAATCCTTGACGCCGCCCCATGGCGAAGCCGGGTCGAGCCGATGATGGTCATTGATCCAGACGATGCCGCATTTCAGGCGTGCCGCGACCCGATGGGCGCGCGTGATGTCGTTGGTACGGATCGCACCAGCCAGTCCGAACGGTGAATTGTTGGCCAGCGCAATGCCTTCGGCTTCGGTGCTGAATTTGGTGACCGAGACGAACGGTCCGAACACTTCTTCCTGGAAAATACGCATGTCGGCAGTGACATCGGCAAACACGGTCGGCTCGACAAAAAAGCCGTTCGCCAGGGCCGGATCAGCCGGGATGCGGCCGCCGGCGACCAGTCGTGCGCCGTCTTCTTCGAGGCCGATGCGGATGTAGCTCAGTACCCGTTGCTGCTGACGCGCCGACACGACCGGTCCGAGCTGGACCTTCGGATCGATCGGATTGCCGATGCGGATGGACTTGGCCTTGGCGGCGAGCTTCTCGACGAATTCGTCATAGACTTTTTCCTGCACGATCTGGCGGCTGCCGCAAATGCAGGTCTGGCCAGCACCGATGAAGGCACCAAAGGCGGCGTAGTTGACGGCCTGGTCGACGTCGAAATCATCAAACACCAGCACCGGCGTCTTGCCGCCCAGTTCCAGTGTCTGATGTGCAAAGTTCGCGCCGGCCAGTGCGCCGGTAATGCGGCCAGCTTCGGTGCCGCCGGTCAGTACCCATTTTGCCAGGCCGCGATGTTCCGACAGCGCCTTGCCGGTGGTTGGTCCGAGTCCGGTAATGACATTGAAGACGCCCGGCGGCAAGCCGGCTTCGACGAACAGCGCAGCCAGGCGCAGCGTGGTCAGTGGCGTGTATTCGGACGGCTTGACGACGGTGGTGCAGCCCGATGCCAGTGTTGGTGCCAGGCTTTTCATCATGATCATCAGCGGATGGTTGAACGGGGTCGAGTTGCCGACCACGCCGATTGGCGTACGCAGCGTGTAATTGAGGTAATTGCCATCGACCGGAATGACCGAATCGCGCCGTGCAATCGCCAGCCCGGCGTTATAGCGCAGGAAGTCCGGCAGACGCGAAACCTGCGCACGGGTTTCGTTGAGCGAGCGGCCGTTGTTGAGGGTTTCGAGGTGATAGATTTCTTCGAGGTTGGCTTCGAACACATCGGCCAGCTTGTTGAGCAGCTTGGCGCGGGTGCGGTTGGACATCGCGCTCCATTCAGGACTTTCGAAGGCGGTCGTGGCGCTTTGCACCGCACGATCGACATCGGCATCGCTGGCGTGGCTGATCTGCGCCAGCAAGATGCCGGTGGCGGGGTTGACCACATCAAGCAAGTCGGGACGGGTGGCGGCGACTTCGCGCCCGTCGATGAACAGACCGTGGACAGGTACGCCGTTACTGGTATTCGGAACGCTGGACATCTGACTTCCCCTTGATTAAAAAAACGATGGACTAACTGACGACGGCAAACCGCGAAATGGCGTCATTGACGCGTTTCGCGGCGGCGGAAACATGGTGTTCGGCGGCGCGCTCGGCGCGCTTGGTCTTGCGCTCTTGCAGCGCATCGATGAGCTGGCAATGCTCGTTGACCAGCGATTCGGGATTGCCTTTCCTGACATTGCTGACACTGACGCGCACCGCGCGTTCCATCTGGTCGATCAGGTCGATCAGGTGATTTTGCATGCGCAGGTTGCCGCCCAGCGCCGCCAGCGTGTGATGGAAGCTGCGGTTATAGCCGACGAATCCTTCACTCCACTTGGCCGGATCGAACTGGCGGTACGGTTCCAGCGTCTGCAATTGCGCATCGCTGGCATTGCGCACGATGCGCTCCATGCAGGCACGCTCAAGGGCGACGCGCAGCTGGAACATGTCCTGCATGTCGGTGACCGAAATCGGCGCGACCCGGTAACCCTGGCGCGGCGTCGAAATGACCAGCCCTTCGCGTTCGAGTCGCATCAGTGCATCACGCACCGGTGACTTGCTGACCTGAAAGCGCGCTGCCAGTTCGGCTTCGCGGATTTCGGCACCTGGTGCCAGCGCACAACTGAGGATGTCGGCCCGTAATTGCGCATAGGCCGACTCGCGCAAGAGCGGCGTGCCCGTGTTCTGGAGAGGACTGGATGGCGGATTCATGGTCGTCATTTGAAATATCAGAAAGTGTGTTTTTTTGATTATGTGATACATCACGAAAAAGCGCAAACACGATCAATTGCGCACTGCACCATCTGTTAAGTGGCATCTGGCTGCCGAAAAATGGTTATTTAAAATAATAAACAAACGTATTTTTTTATTTGGTAATATATTAAAGAGAGGCTAAAGCAGCGTAAAAAAAGAAGCCCGGCTATCAATTTTTTGATCGAAACCAATCAAGGAGACACGTCATGCTGAACAAAATCCTGACCCTCGCTGCAGTCACTGCGACCGTCACCGCCCTTTTTTCCGGCCCGGCCCAGGCCGCGGCAGGTGACCCGATCCGGGTCGGTTTCCTGACTGTCAAATCCGGCGCACTCGCCGCCGGCGGCAAGCAGATGGAAGACGGCTTGCAGCTGTTCCTGAAAGAGCACAACAACATGATTGCCGGCCGCAAGGTCGAACTGTTCGTCGCCGACAGCGCCGGTCAGCCGGCGATCACGAAGACCAAGATGCAGGAACTGGTCGAAAAAAATAACGTGCAGGTGATCATCGGCCCGCTGGCCGCCTTCGAGGCGCTGGCGGTAGATGACTACATCCGCAAGGCGCAGATCCCGGTAATCTCGCCGTCGGCCGCAGCCGAAGACCTGACCCAGCGCAAGCCCAATCCGTGGTTCGTGCGTGCGGTCGGCACCTCGGCCCAGCCGACCCAGCCATTCGGTGAATACGCGGCACGCGAACTCAAGTACAAGCGCATCGCGATCATTGGCGACGACTTTTCCTTCGGGCATGAAGGCGTGGCCGGTTTCCAGCGCACCTTCGAAGAAAATGGCGGCAAGGTGGTGCAGAAACTCTGGTCGCCATTGAACGTGGCCGATTACGGCACCTATATCGGCCAGATCAATCCGAATGTCGATGCGGTCTTCGTCAGCTTTGCCGGCGGCAATGGCCTGAAATTCATCAAGCAGTACAACGAATACGGCCTCAAGGGCAAAATCCCGCTGCTGGCCTCGATGACCGCGGTCGACGAAGGCATCCTCAAGTCGATGGGCGACGAAGCACTCGGCGTGATCTCGGCGGGCTGGTACACCGCCACCATCGACAACCCCGCCAACAAGCATTTCGTCGCCGGCATGAACCGTGAATACAAACAGGATCCGGGCTATTACGCGCTGGGTGCCTACAGTGCCGCGCTGATCCTCGAGCAGGCCCTGAAAACCATCAACGGCAAGATCGAAGACAAGCCTGCTTTCATGGCGGCATTGCGCAATGTCGAGGTGGCGGGTGATCCGCGCGGCGTACTCAAGCTCGATGCCCTCGGCAATCCGATCATGAATGTCTATATCCGCAAGGTCGAGCGCAAGGGCGGCAAACTGGTCAACAGCATCATCAAGACCTATCCCGATGTCTCGCAATTCTGGACCTACAACCGCAAGGACTTCCTGGCCGCGCCGGTGTATTCCCGTGACACCCCTGTTGCCGTCAACCTGGAAAAATAATCGTGTCATTCTGGCTGATTCAAAGTCTTAACAGCCTTGCGCTGGGTGGTGTGCTGTTCACGCTGGCGGCGGGTTTCTCGCTGATCTTCGGGCTCATGCGCATCGCCAACCTGTCGCATGGTGCTTACTTCATGCTCGGGGCGTATGTCGGCCTGAGCGTGATTAATCACGGCCACAGTTTTCTGGTGGCGTTGCTGGCGGCAGGATTGGCCGTCGGCGTGCTCGGCGCGGTGGTCGAACGACTGGTACTGCGCCGCCTCGCTGGCAACAGCCTCGGTCAGGTACTGGCCACGCTGGGGATTGCTTTCATCATTGCCGATTTCAGCCTGTGGGTCTGGGGCGGTGATCCGCAACCGGTCAGTGCACCGGATTTCCTGGCCGGTTCGACGCGGCTGTTCGGGCAGGTATTTCCGCTGTACCGGGTTGGCGTGGTGGGCTTTGCGATTTTGCTGGCGATCAGTCTGTGGCTGCTGCTCGACAAGACCCGGCTCGGCATGATGATTCGCGCCAGCGTCGATGACATGCAGATGGCACGCGGCATCGGTATTCCGGCTTCGCGCCTGTTCACCATCGTGTTCTGCCTCGGGACGGCGCTCGCCGGTATCGGCGGCGTGATCGCGGCACCCATCTTGTCGGTCTATCCGGGCATGGATAGCGACATGCTGCCACTGGCGCTGGTTGTCGTGATTCTCGGTGGTCTCGGCAGTCTGGCCGGTGCGTTCATCGGCAGCTTCGTGATCGGTTTCATTTACAGTTTTGGTCAGGTGCTGTTTCCGGATCTGGCCTACATCATCCTGTTCTTGCCGATGGTGGTGATCCTGGCGGTGCGTCCGCGTGGCTTGTTCGGAAGGATTACGGCATGAAGCGGCTATTGCTTATTGTGTTCATTGCGCTGCTGGCGGTTATGCCGTGGCTGACCGGCAGCGACTATTACACCAACCTTGCCAGCCAGGTGCTGATCGCTGCGCTGTTTGCGTTAAGCCTGAACCTGCTGGTGGGCTATGCCGGGCTGACCTCGCTCGGTCATGCCGGCTTCCTCGGACTGGCGGCGTATTCGAGTGCCTGGCTGATGCTCAATTTGCAGTGGGACCATGCGTCTGCGGCAGCCGCAGCACTGGCCGGATCAACCGTGGTGGCGGCGTTGTTCGGACTGATCGCACTGCGCGCCAGCGGCATCAGCTTCCTGATGATCACGCTGGCACTGGGCCAGATCCTGTGGGGTATTGCGTATCGCTGGGCCGGTGTTACCGGCGGGGATAATGGCTTGTCCGGCATCACCCGGCCGCATCCGTTCGGGTTCGATCTGGGACCGGCCAGTCATTTTTATTACTTCACGTTGCTGGTGTTCCTGCTGGTCTGGGCGCTCATTGCGTTGTGGATGCGCTCGCCGTTTGGTGCCAGCATCCGCGGCACGCGCGACCAGCCACGGCGCATGAGCGCGCTCGGATTCAATGTCTGGCTGATCCGCTGGATCACGTTCACGATCAGCGGCTTTTTCGGTGCGGTGGCGGGTCTGATGTATGTGTATTACCAGCAGTTCATCAGCCCGCACAGCCTGGCGCTGGCCAACTCGGCCGAGATGCTGCTGATGGTCATTGCCGGCGGACCGGCGACACTGGCCGGTCCGGTGGTCGGTGCCGCGCTGGTGGTGCTGCTGAAAAATATCGCCAGCGGTTACATCGATCGCTGGATCATGCTGCTGGGTTTCGTGTTTCTGTTCATCGTCCTGTTTGTACCGAACGGCATCGTGCCGGGTATTGCCAAGCGCTGGCAGCAGTGGTGGCAACAGCGGCGTCACAAGGAGTCCGCATGAAACCGGTGCTGGAACTGTCCGGCCTGAACAAGGCATTCGGCGGCTTGCATGTCACGCGCGGCGTCGACCTGCGGGTCGAGCAGGGTGAGCGGCATTTGCTGATCGGCCCGAACGGGGCTGGCAAGACGACGCTGTTCAATCTGATTGCCGGCGATTTCTTTTCCGACAGCGGCCGTATCCGCCTGCTCGGCAACGATGTCACGCGCCTGTCGGCCGCGCGTCGGGCGCAGGGCGGGCTGGCGCGTACCTACCAGATCGTCACGCTGTTCGGCAAGGACACGCTGCTACATAACGTACTGCTGGCGCTGCTCGGCAAATCGGCGCGACGCTGGCGTCACTGGGGCAGCCTGTCCGACGAACGAGAGATGACGGCGCGTGCGCACGCCATCCTCGATTCGGTTGGCCTCGGCCACAAGGCACTGTTGCCGCTACAGCAAACCTCGTACGGCGAAAAGCGCCGGCTGGAAATTGCGATGGCCCTGGCGCAGGAGCCGCAAGTACTGCTGCTCGACGAGCCGCTGGCCGGCCTGTCGGCCGAAGAGCGCGAGACGATCCAGCATTTGCTGGGTCAGATTGACCGCAAGATCACCATCATCATGATCGAACACGACATGGAAGTGGCGCTGGCGTTCGCCGACCAGATCACGCTGCTGCACTATGGCGAAGTGATTCTGGCGGGCAATCGCGAGCAAGTCGTCAACGATCCGCGTACTCGGGAGATTTACCTTGGCCACTAAGCTGCTCGAACTCGACAAGCTCAATGCGTTCTATGCCGATAGCCATGTGCTGCACGATGTCTCGCTGACGCTCGCTCCGGGCAAGGTGCTGGCGCTACTGGGGCGCAACGGTGCCGGAAAATCCACCTGCATCAGCGCCATCGTCGGCTTCGTGCCACCGCGTTCCGGGCGTGTGCTACTGGACGGTATCGATCTCGCCCGCTGCACGCCGGAACAGATCAGCCATGCCGGCATCGGCCTGGTACCGCAGGGCCGGCGCATTTTTGGCAGCCTGAGCGTGCGCGAAAATTTGCTGGTGGCGGCGCGCAAGCACACCCCTGC
>CANFED010000116.1 GCA_947445995.1 Oxalobacteraceae bacterium
AGCACATCCGGCGTAAAACTGGTGGAATTGGCAGAGGTCGGAAAAAATGAGCTAAGACTCGAACACTACGCTTCAGAGCCCTTGCCTCGCGGCGCGGTGGTCGACGGTAACATCGAAAATATCGAACAGGTTGCCGAAGCCATCCGTCGCGTGTGGAAGAAAAGCGGTACGCGGGCCAAACTGGTCGCGCTAGGGATGCCACCGGCCTCCGTGATCACCAAAAAAATAATACTTCCCGGCGGTCTGTCTGAAGAAGACCTGGAGTTTCAGGTCGAAACAGAAGCGAGTCAGTACATTCCGTTTGCGCTTGATGAAGTAAGTCTGGATTTCGATGTTGTTGGTCCCGCTGCGCATTCTCCGGAGGATGTCGAAGTACTGATCGCCGCGACGCGCAAGGAAAAAGTGGAAGACCGTGTTGCGGTGGCCGAGGCTGCCGGACTGAAGCCAATAGTGATGGACATCGAGTCGTATTCTGCACGTGCTGCACTTGATCGATTGGTCGCCCGTTCGTCACAAGGGGGTCATGGCAAAATCGTCGCACTGTTTCAGATCGGCACCCAGGTAACGCATATTTCGGTACTTCTCGATGGTCAACCAATTTATGAACGCGAGCAACCCTTTGGCGGCCATCAACTGACGCAGGATATCGTGCGCACTTACGGCCTGTCCTATGAAGATGCGGAGTCCAAGAAAAAATCCGGCGACCTCCCGGAAGGATACGAAGCCGAGTTACTCGAACCCTTTCTCGATAATGCAGCGCTGGAGGTTACCCGCGCCATACAATTCTTTTTTACCTCCACCCCCTACACCCGTATCGACGAAATTTTCCTTGCCGGCGGCTGTGCAATTATTGCCGGGCTGACAGAAACCGTTGCCAGCCGCACCAAAATATCGACTTCGATTGTTAGCCCATTCGACGGCATGCAGCTCGGTACGAATGTCCGGGAAAAACAATTGCGCAACGAGGCTCCGGCCTATCTGGTTGCCTGCGGGTTGGCACTGCGGAGGTTCGACTAATGATCCGGATCAATCTGTTACCGCATCGCGAAGAGCGACGCAAACAACGCATCAATGCATTCGTTGCAATGATGGGAGTAACGGCGGTTGTCGGTGCGCTGGTGGTCTTGCTGGTAGGTGCTGTCATTGCCAACAAAATTTCAGCCCAAACCCAACGTAATGAATACATCAAGACAGAAAACAAAAAGCTCGATGAAGAGATCAAGGAAGTTGCAACCCTAAAAGCCGAAATTGAATCGTTGAAGGCGCGCCAGCAAGCAGTTGAAGACTTGCAGGGGGATCGCAACCAGCCTGTCTATTTGATGGATGAGCTAGTCAAGCAAGTGCCGGAAGGCGTCTACTTGCGGGCATTCAAACAGGAAGGGCAGCGAGTTGTCTTGAATGGCTACGCTCAGTCAAATGAGCGGGTCTCCGAGCTTCTGCGAAATCTTGGCAGTAACTCATCTTGGTTGGAGCGGCCTGATTTGATCGAAATTAGGGCGGAGAATGTCGGCCAAGGTAAAGACGCGAAGCGCGTGTTTGATTTCACCGTGAACGTGGGTATCAAACGTCCGCGTGACAACGATCAACTCGCTGGTACTGACTTGACGAAAAAGGCAACCGGTACTGCGCCAGCAGTAGCGGTCCAACCTAAATAAATGAAAGATCCGAGATGGCAGATTTAAAGAACTTCGGAGCGTCGCTGGCCGGTCAGTTCCACGGCTTGAACGGACGAAATCCTGGTCTTTGGCCACTTGCGCCGCGTTTGCTGTGCGGAGTTGGGGTATTGCTTCTTGCGATGGTGCTGGGTTGGTTTCTTTACTGGAGCGGGCAAGTCGACGAACTGGATGCGGGCGAGGCTGCCGAACTCGCTCTCAAAAATGACTACAAAGTAAAAGTTCAGCAATCCATCAACCTCGATGGTTTGCGCAAACAGAAAATACAAGTCCGCGAGTACGTTGCGACGTTGGAAAAACAGTTACCGAGCAAGGCAGAAATGGATGCGCTTCTGTCGGATATCAACCAGGCAGGTGTTGGGCGCGGCTTGCAGTTCGAACTGTTCAAGCCAGGTCAGGTAATCGTGCGCGATTACTATGCCGAACTACCGATCGATATCAAAGTGTCCGGGAATTATCACGATGTCGGTTCTTTTACCAGTGACATTGCCAACCTGCCGCGTATTGTCACGCTCAACAACATGAATTTAACCACAGGCACAACAGGTTCCTTGACACTGCAAGCCATTGCAAAGACGTTTCGCTACCTCGATCAAGAAGAAATCCTCGCTCAGCGGAAATTGGCTAACGAGAAGAAGGGGAGCAAGCCATGATCACTTGGTATCGCCTGGCAGCGGGCGCATTTTCACTAGCGTTCATATTCAGTATGGCGGGCTGCGGGGACAACGGTGTACCGGAAATCAAGACATGGATGGATGGTGTTCGTCAGCAAACCCAGGTATCGATTCCGACCTTGTCGCCACCGAAAAAATTCACTCCGTTTTCCTACGTGGCAAAGAATTTGGTTGATCCTTATAGCCCGACCAAGCTCGCTATTGCGTTCGCGAAACTACAAGCGAACAGTTCGGGTATGAAGCCGGATCTGGAGCGGCGGCGTGAACCGCTGGAAGCTTTTCCGATTGATGTGCTCAAAATGGTGGGCACACTTCAGAAGCCTGGCTTGAATTACGCACTGATACTGGCAGACAAGACTTTGTTCCAGGTCAGAGCAGGGAATTACCTAGGACAGAATTTCGGCAGGGTATCGGGTATTACCGAAACAGCCGTTGAGCTGAAAGAAATTGTTCAGGATGCGTCCGGCGAATGGGTCGAACGCAAAGCGAAGTTAGAGCTGCAGGAGGCCAAAAAATGACCGTGTTAAAACAGCAGTTCGGCAAAGTAAGCACGATCGCACGAAATTTACTGGCCCTGTGCGCCGTCATCGGTTTGATTAGCGTTGCAGGCGCGGCGCAAGCGCAAGAAAATGCGATCGAGTCAGTCAGCGCCAATCAACAAGGCGTCAATGTCGTCGTCAAGATATTGATGAAAAATCCTGTCACCAAGCCGCCAATTGGTTTTTCGATCAACAGTCCGGCGCGCATCGTGATCGATTTTGCCGGGACCTCCAATGGGACCGGCGATTCCGCGAAGGAGATCGGCCTGGGCGACGTACGTAATTTGAATGTTGTGCAGGCGGGTGAACGTTCGCGCCTCGTACTCAATCTCACGCGTCCACTTAACTATGCAACCGTGGTTGAAGGCAATGCGGTCATTGTGACCATCGATAGTTCGGGCGCACTGGCCACGCCGCTCAATGCAGCAGGTGAAGTGGTCGTACCGGTTAACAAATCGCCACCAGGCAAGTTGCAACTGCGTGACGTCGATTTTCGTCGCGGTGTTGCCGGCGAGGGTCGTATTGTTGTTGACTTGCCATCCAACCAGATCGGTGTCGATGTCCGTCAGCAGGGCCAAACCATTGTTGTCGATTTTCTGAAGGCCGGCTTGCCGGACGTCCTGCGCCGACGTATGGATGTGGGTGATTTCGGTACGCCAGTGAAGTTCATCACGACGTCACCACAGGGCGACAATGTCCGCATGGTCATCGAGCCCAAAGGGCTTTGGGAGCATAGTGCTTACCAGAGCGATACCCAGTTGGTGATCGAGGTCCGGCCAGTCAAGGAAGAACCGAACAAGCTTTCTCAGGGCACACAAGGTTATCGCGGCGAAAAGCTATCGCTCAACTTTCAAAATGTCGAAGTGCGGTCCTTATTGCAAGTCATCGCCGACTTCACTGGCCTCAACATCATCACCAGCGACACCGTATCCGGCAACTTGACCCTGCGCCTCAAAGATGTGCCTTGGGATCAGGCACTGGACATCGTCATGCAAGCCAAGGGGCTGGACATGCGCAAGAACGGCACGGTCATCTGGATCGCCCCAAAAGACGAATTACTTACCAAGGAAAAACTCGAACTTGAACAGCGGGCGCAAATCGCTGAACTGGAGCCATTGAAAACAGAAACCTTCCAGCTCAATTATCAAAAAGCCGACGCGTTCAAGATGGTGTTCGGTCTCGACAGCAGTTCTGGTGACGGCAAGAACCGTATTCTTTCCAAACGCGGTAGTGCGGCGATCGATCCACGAACCAACAAGCTGATCGTCACGGACATCACGTCCAAACTGGAAGAAGTCCGCAAGTTGATATTGATAACCGACGTGGCAACACGCCAGGTACTGATCGAAGCACGGATTGTCGAGGCAGACGATACCTTCAGCAAGAACCTTGGTGCCAAGCTCGGGTTCACTGATCTGCGTACGACCCGTGGTGGCGAGAGCGGCTACCAGCTCAACGGCAACACCCGTGTCGGCCTGACTGGCAACTACCTCGGTGTTGGCGAGCAAACCGGACAAGCCACAGTGACCGACGGCAGCTTTATTCCTAACTCGCAATTTGTCAGTTTGCCTGCAGCAGGTATCAATGGGTTGAATGCCGGCAGTCTGGCGGTCAGTCTTTTTTCAGCCGCAGCGAACCGGTTCCTGAACCTGGAACTGTCTGCTCTTGAAGCCGATGGACGCGGCAAGGTCATTTCAAGCCCGCGTGTTGTCACTGCTGATCAACAGCAAGCCTTGATAGAGCAGGGCGAAGAGATTCCATACCAGAAAGCGACGAGTAGCGGAGCAACTTCGGTAGAGTTCAAAAAGGCAAATCTAAAGCTGGAAGTAACTCCCCAGATAACGCCGGATGGCAATATCATTCTGTCGGTCGACGTGAACAAGGACAGTCGCGGAGCGCCTGCTCCAGGCGGCTTTGCGATCAATACCAAGCATGTGAAAACCAACGTCCAGGTAGAGAACGGCGGCACCGTCGTGCTTGGTGGAATTTTCACGCAGCGTGAACTGGACTCGGTGACCAAAATTCCGTTTTTTGGCGATATTCCTGTGCTTGGCAACCTGTTCAAGACGACAGGTCGGACCAACGACAAGACGGAATTGCTGATCTTTATTACGCCGAAAATCGTAGCGGACAGACTGTCGATGCGGTGATTGTGCTTGGTAAATTCGGTGATTTGAGGGTGAGGCATGCAACCATTATCGAGAGACGACATGACGAATAAATTGACCGGCACATTGATGGTATTTGCGTGCTCGCTTCTGATCAGTGCTTGTGGCGGTGGTGGAGGATCTCCTGGAACCGTAGGTGGCACTGGCTCAGGCACGACGAATGGTGGTACCTCCGGCGGAACGAACACCACCGTTTCTGTTCCTAAAATAACGCTGAGTCTTTTTAACGGTGCAACGGTGACATCGTCCATCAATGCGTCTGGCGTGACGACGGCGCAAGCGACGGTGGTCGATGATAAAAACAATCCGGTTCTGGGCAAGCTAGTCACATTTTCCGGGGACCCCACCCTCATCACTTTCAATCCCGTGTCGGGCGCGGTCCTCACCAATGCCGTGACTGGCATCGCGACGATACAGATTACTCCCGCTTCGCTGTCTTCGGGCAGCGGTGGCACGTTGAGCGCGGCCGCTACGGTCGTGCCGTCGACAGGTGGCACCGGCATTCTGACGTCGGGCACAACCGACTATCAACTATCGCCGGCGAATCTGACGTTGTCGGCGCTAGATATCCAGAGCACGACGGCACTGGCCGCCTACGGCACCAGGGCGGTTTCGGTGACGGCGAATATCAACGGTATTGCGGCAACGAATACACCGGTGCGGATCACGTTTTCCGCCAGTTGCGGCACCGTCACGCCGGCAACTGTGACCACGGATGGCACAGGCAAAGCCGCATCAACCTATACGGCCAATTCCACCACGACTCCTGGCTGTGCCGGCACGAATGTGAACATTACGGCAGCAGCAACAAGTGCTCAGCCGTTGAGTGGAGCGATCGCCGTGCAGCCAACCCTGGCAACCAATATTCAGTTCGTTAGTGCCACGCCCCAATTGATTTATCTGGTTGGCTCGGTTGGTGCAACCCAGTCGCAGGTGTCTTTCAAGGTGGTCGATTCCAGCGGCAATCCGTTGCAGAATCAGCCGATGAGTCTCTCGCTCACCAATGCCGCACCGGGCGTCTCACTGGGTACGATCGGCAACAGGTCGGCGGTCGCTGCAACCAGCAACAGTGCTGGTGTAGTGACTGTCCCGGTATTTTCCGGTTCGATACCGACTTCGCTTCAGGTCAACGCGGTACTTGTTTCGGACCCGTCGGTCAATTCGAAATCCAATACCTTGCTTGTCGCCTCAGGCGTACCGGTTCAATCAGCAACAAGTATTGCTGCCAAAGAGTTGAGTATCGAAGGCTTCTATGTGGATGGCGTTTCGACCAACATCACGTTCTCCCTTGCCGATCGCCAAGGTAATCCCGTTCCGGTAGGCACCTCCGTGAACTTCGTCACCAATTCCGGCGTGATGATTCCGGCAACCTGTGTTGTACCAGCACGTTCCGATGGAACATCAACTTCTACTTGCACGACGTCGATCCGTTCGCAGGGTACGCGTCCGATCAATGGCCGGGTGGCAATTCTGGCCTACACGCCGGGCGAAGAGGATTTCGTGGATGCCAATGGGAATAACGTCTACGATGCCGGAGAGATTTTTACCGACCTCGGCAACGCCTATCGTGACGATAATTTCAGCAATACCTTCGACACCGGAGAATTTGTTGTGCCTCGCTCGGGTGCAGTGGCATGTGCCGGTGGCTCCAATGGGCGTCTCGATACCTGCGATGGTGTGTGGGGTGCCGCCGATGTCAGGGGATTGCAAATGGTGGTGTTTGCCAGTGGTGCGGCGACGATTTCTTTGCCGGCTACGTCGCGGTCAGGGAATGTTGGCTTTACGGTGGCAGATGTGAATGGCAACAGTATGCCGACAGGGACGACCATCGCAGTCGCCGGACGCACCGCCAGCGCGACGGGTTCCTGCTCGGCGACGGTTACACCTGCAATCATTCCGAATAGAGTTGGCTCGGTGAGAGCAACGGTTATTCCGGCACCAACTTGCGTCGCCGGCGACTTTATCGACATTACAGTGACC
The DNA here is from genome assembly GCA_947445995.1 of Oxalobacteraceae bacterium. GTDB lineage: Bacteria > Pseudomonadota > Gammaproteobacteria > Burkholderiales > Burkholderiaceae_D > Actimicrobium. The sequence goes on from CANFED010000116.1 coordinate 7,035, forward strand.
TCGCCCGGAGGCGTGATCACCCCACAAACCTTGACGTTGACGCCGTAATCTGGCCTTCGATACTTTTCAGGTGGCAGGGCGTGTTTTCCGCGCCGCCACCTGTTTTCATGTAATCAACGCATCCATAAGTCAGTGCATTGCGCGCTCTAGTTTATGATGGGCACCCCAATGGATGCCCGCCTTGCACTGACAGATGCGAGGCTGTTTTAAAGACTGAAATGACGTGACACGAAACATTTTTCTCATCGGGTTAATGGGTTCCGGCAAAACGACAGTTGGCCGGGCCCTGGCAAGAAAGCTCAACAAGCGGTTCATTGATTCGGATCACGAAATCGAGGCGCGTACAGGCGCGTCGATTCCAGTGATTTTCGAAGTCGAAGGCGAGGCCGCGTTTCGTCAGCGTGAAGCGGAAGTCATCGCTGACCTCACTGCGCTCGACGATATCGTGCTCGCTACCGGCGGTGGAGCCATCCTCAACGAGACCAGTCGCGCCATGCTTGCCGAGCGGGGTACGGTTATCTACTTGCGTGCCAGCGTCAGCAGCATTCTCCATCGCACCAGCCATGACAAGAACCGGCCCTTGTTGCAGGGGCCCGATCCACGTCGCCGGCTCGAAGAACTGTCCCGTCATCGTGAGCCAATGTATTCCGCGATTGCGAATATCGTGATCGATACCGGACGTCCCAACGTACAATTTTTGGTCAACACTATTCTGCAGCAACTGGGGCTGGTACCAGCCCGCTGCGCCGATCCCGTAACGAGTTCTGAACCCATGTCTATTCCAGTATTACCGTTGATACCTGTCACCCCCGACGTTTCCCGTGCCCGTCTTGCGCCTGTGCGCTTGCAGGTCGACCTCGGTGCCCGAAGTTATCCGATCACGATCGGACCCGGCCTGCTGGATGATGTTGAGTTGCTGCGACAGCACGTGCAGGGCGAGCGCGCTGCAGTGGTGACGAACACCGTTGTTGCACCGCTGTATCTGGAGCGTCTGATGCGCGGCCTCGCGGCGGCCGGCAAGCAAGTGAGCACGATCGTGCTGCCGGACGGAGAAGAAGAAAAGACCTGGCCCAATCTGATGAAAATCTTTGATGGCCTGCTGACCGATCAATGCGATCGCAAGACGACGCTGATCGCACTCGGCGGTGGTGTCGTCGGCGACATGACCGGCTTTGCGGCGGCGAGCTACATGCGCGGTGTGCCGCTGATCCAGATTCCGACCACGTTGCTGTCGCAGGTCGATTCATCGGTAGGCGGCAAGACCGGCATCAACCATCGGCTCGGCAAGAACATGATAGGCGCGTTCTACCAGCCGCAAACCGTGATCGCCGATACCGCAACGCTTGATACTCTACCCGCACGGGAGTTGTCGGCTGGCCTGGCTGAAGTGATCAAGCACGGCGCGATCATCGATACCGTTTTTCTTGACTGGATCGAGGCCAATATGGCTGCCCTGTTGGCCAAGGACCCGGTCGCGCTAACGCATGCGATCCGGCGTTCGTGCGAAATCAAGGCCGACATCGTGCGCCAGGATGAGCGCGAATCAGGACTGCGCGCGATCCTTAATTTCGGCCACACCTTCGCGCATGCGATCGAAGCCGGACTGGGCTACGGTACCTGGCTGCATGGCGAAGCGGTCGGTTGCGGAATGGTGATGGCGGCCGACCTGTCATATCGTCTGGGACTCATTGACGTCGTCGCAAAAGACCGCCTGACAAGGATCGTCGGTGCCGCCGGCTTGCCGGTCATCGCACCTGACCTCGGTCTAACCACCTGGCTGGAGCTGATGCAGGTGGACAAAAAAAATGAAGGCGGGGCAATCAAGTTTATCCTGCTGCAACCACTGGGCAAGGCATTCATCCGCAACGTGCCTGATGGAATTTTGGCGCAGACGCTGCACGCGTGCGTACAGCGTGCCTGCTGACCAACAAGGAGATTGGCTGATGAATGATGAATTGGCGCTGGCACCGTATGCCGCCCGGCCTGCTGGATCGCCCGGCCGCAAGTTCGCCGAACCGGCTCCGGGCTCACGCTCCGAATTCCAGCGCGATCGCGACCGCATCATCCATTGCGCTGCGTTCCGCCGGCTGGAGTACAAAACCCAGGTATTCGTCAATCACGAAGGTGACCTGTTCCGTACCCGCCTGACGCACACCATCGAAGTGGCCCAGATCGCCCGCTCGGTGGCCCGCAATTTGCGGCTCAATGAAGACCTGGTCGAAGCGATCTCGCTGGCGCACGACCTCGGGCATACGCCATTCGGGCATGCTGGTCAGGATGCGCTCAATGCCTGCATGGCCGACTACGGTGGCTTCGAACACAACCTGCAAAGTTTGCGGGTAGTCGATGTGCTGGAAGAGCGTTACGGCGCCTTCGATGGTCTGAATCTGATGTTTGAAACGCGCGAAGGCATCCTCAAGCATTGCTCCGCCGTCAATGCCCGCACGCTCGGTGCGATTGGACAGCGCTTTCTCGACAAGAAGCAGCCAACGCTGGAAGCGCAACTGGCCAATCTGGCCGATGAAATTGCCTACAACAATCATGATATTGATGATGGCCTGCGTTCCGGCTTGATCTCCGAGGCACAACTCGCCCAGATCGATCTGTATGCGCGCCATCGGCATCAGGTCGAGCAAGCCTATCCGGGTATCAGCGGCCGCCGCGCGATCAGCGAAACGATACGCCGCATGATTAATGCGTTGGTGGTCGACCTGATTGACACGTCGCGCGAGCGTATCCGGCAGGTCCGGCTCGACAGCGTCGATGATGTGCGCAATGCGCCACCTCTGATCGCCTTTTCACCGGCGATGCAAACCCAGGCAACGCTGCTCAAGCAATTCCTTCGCGAGAACCTGTACCGCCATTATCTGGTCAACCGCATGACCAGCAAGGCACGTCGCATCGTCACCGATCTGTTCACTGCCTTCATGGCCGAGCCCGGCCTGCTGTCGCCGGATTACGAGTCCCGCGACGGTGATACCACCAGTCAGGTGCGCAAGGTGGCGGACTACATCGCCGGCATGACAGACCGCTATGCGATCCGCGAACACCGGCGAATCTTCATGATGGATGAACTCTGAGTCGACAGGCTCTGCAAGAGCGGGAAGGTCAGTGATCGACCAGGTCACGCAGCGGATGGGCATGCGCAGGCCAGGCCGGTGCGAAGAAGCCATCCACCATCGCATCAGTGACCTGCGCCAGTTCGGCCGGCTGCCAGTGCGGCTGGTTATCCTTGTCGATGACCACCGCACGAATGCCTTCGATGACTTCGCCTTGTGTAAATGCCTGTCGCACCATCGTGCGCTCCATGCGCAGGCAGCCGGCCAGATCCAGTGCGGTACCCAATCGCACTTGTCGCAAGGTCACGGCCATCATCAGTGGCGAGCGCTTGCGCATCGTCGCCAGGGTAGCTTGCGCGAACTCACTGCTGTCACCGGCAAGTGAGTCGGCGATCTGCGCAACCGAATCGAATCCGAAATGCTGGTCGATGCGCGATTGATTCTGCGCCAGCTTGCTGCCTGCCGGATCGCACTCGCTGGCGAACGGTTCG
>CANFED010000117.1 GCA_947445995.1 Oxalobacteraceae bacterium
ATCTCCGCCGGTGCCGATTTCGTCAACAATCCGACTGGCTTCTATGTGGGTACATGGGCCTCATCCATCAAGTGGATTAAGGATGCCGGCGGCAAAGGCGATATCGAACTTGATATTTATGCAGGCAAGCGCGGCGAAATCGTCAAGGACGTGTCATACGACGTCGGCGTATTGACCTACATTTATGCTGACAATCAATTGTCCCGCGTTGCAGGATTTACAAGCGCCAACACAACCGAAATTTATGGCCAGGTCGGCTACGGTCCAGCGTATGTCAAATACTCGAGTGCCGTGACCGATACCTTCGGCAACGTCAACAGCAAAAACAGCGGCTACCTCGATATCGGTGCAAACATTGACATCGCTGAAGGTACCGTATTGAACCTGCATGCTGGTCATCAGAGAATCAAGAACGGTTCTTTTTACAGCTACACCGACTACAAAGTCGGCGTGACAAAAGACTTCGGTTTCCTCAGCGGCAGCCTGGCAGTCATCGGTACCGATGCCAAAACGGGTGCTTACTCGACTCCTTCGGGCAAGGACAACGGCAAAACAGCTCTCGTCGTCGCCATCAGCAAAACTTTCTAATCGAGGCCAGTCATGAAACTGATTACCGCCATCATCAAACCGTTCAAGCTTGACGAGGTCCGCGAGGCTTTGTCCGCCATCGGCGTTCAAGGCATTACCGTGACCGAAGTCAAGGGTTTCGGTCGTCAGAAAGGGCATACCGAGCTGTATCGCGGTGCCGAATACGTCGTTGATTTCCTGCCGAAGACAAAAATCGAAGCCGCCGTGGATGACGCCATCGTCGACCGTGCAATCGAAGCCATCGAAACCGCTGCCCGCACCGGCAAGATCGGTGACGGCAAGATTTTTGTCTACGATCTGCAGCATGTCGTGCGTATCCGTACCGGTGAAACCGGCAAAGAAGCCCTTTAAGGAGTTATTCATGAAAAAACAGTTTGCAAGCTTCCTTGCTGCCGGCGCGCTCTTGCTGGCAGTCGGCTTCGCACCTGCTGCCGTTGCCGCCGATGAAGTGGCCCCGGCCAAGGTCGAAGCGGCCGTTGTCGCAGCACCTGCCGCTGACGCACCTGCTGCTGCTCCCGCTGCCGCTCCGGTCGCCGCTGCTCCCGCAGCCGGCGAACTGGCAGTACCAGCTGCGCCAGCTGCTGCCGCACCCGTGCCAAACAAAGGCGATACAGCGTGGATGATGATTGCCACCTGCCTCGTGATCCTGATGACGATTCCTGGCCTGGCCCTGTTCTACGGCGGCCTGGTGCGGTCCAAGAACATGCTGTCGATCCTGATGCAAGTTTTCACGATCTTCGCTGTCATTATTGTCCTGTGGTGCATCTATGGCTACTCGCTGGCATTCACTGAAGGTGGTGCATTCATCGGTAAATTCGACCGGCTGTTCCTCAACGGGATCTTTGATCCGGTCAAGGGTACGTTCGCTACTGCTGCTACCTTCAGCAAGGGTGTCGTGATTCCCGAGTTTGTCTTCGTCGTGTTCCAGGCGACCTTCGCGGCAATTACCTGCGGCCTGATCATCGGTGCCTTCGCAGAGCGCGCCAAGTTTGCTGCCGTGCTGATGTTTATCGTGATCTGGTTCACTTTCTCGTACTTGCCAGTTGCTCACATGGTCTGGTTCTGGCCTGGTCCGGATGGCATCAAGGACGCCGCTTCACTGGCTTCCGAGTCAGCCAAGGCGGGCTGGTTGTGGCAAAAAGGCGCGCTCGACTTTGCGGGCGGAACCGTGGTGCATATCAACGCCGCTGTCGCTGGCCTCGTCGGTGCGTACGTCATTGGCAAGCGGGTTGGCTACGGCAAGGAATCGATGGCGCCACATTCGTTGACGATGACCATGATCGGTGCCTCGCTGTTGTGGGTGGGCTGGTTCGGTTTCAACGCCGGTTCGGCACTCGAAGCCAATGACATTGCTGTGCTGGCCTTCGTCAATACCCTGCTGGCAACGGCTGCTGCGGCAGCATCGTGGATCTTTGCCGAATGGCTGACCAAGGGCAAGCCATCCATGCTCGGTGGTGCTTCCGGTGCGGTTGCCGGTCTGGTTGCCATTACGCCAGCGTGCGGTTTCGTCGGCCCGATGGGTGCGCTGGCAATCGGCTTGCTGTCCGGCGTCATCTGCCTGTGGGGTGTCAGTGGTCTCAAGCGCCTGCTCGGTGCGGATGATTCGCTTGACGTCTTCGGCGTGCATGGTGTTGGCGGTATCCTCGGCGCGTTGCTCACCGGCGTGTTTGCTGCGCCATCGCTCGGCGGTCAAGGTATCTACGACTACGTTGCCAATAAAATGTCGCCAGATTATTCGATCTCCGCTCAGGTCTGGATTCAGGCACAAGGCGTGATCACGACGGTGATCTGGTCGGCAGTGGTATCGCTGATCGCCTACAAGCTCGTTGACATGATCATCGGCATGCGGGTAGTGGAAGAAGACGAACGCGAAGGTCTGGATATCTCCAGCCACGGCGAGACGGCTTACCATTCCTGATCCGGGATTGCAGACCCCGTTGTCTGCCGGCCTTGTGCCGGCAGACATCCCCAAGAAGGCGCTTCCTGAGAAGCGCTTTTTTACGTGCCGGGCTTTAAAATAACGCTCTTACCCTGATGTACTAACGGGTCGGTACTTCGGTTGTCTCAAGCCTTGCAAGAGGATAACCGTTAGAATCTGCACCATCCTGCAGGTTCACCCTGCATCGCACAGTCAAAGGCTTAAATGGTTCCGCACCTCGTCACGGCCCTGAATGGCCCGCTTCTCGACCTCGAAAAGAAAATTCTCAACAACACGCCGTCCATCGAACGCTGGTTCCGTCTCGAATGGCAGGAGCACACGCCGCCGTTCTACTGCTCGGTTGATTTGCGCAACGCCGGTTTCAAGCTGGCTCCTGTCGATACCAACCTGTATCCGGGGGGCTTCAACAATCTGGCACCAGAAATGTTACCGCTGGCGGTACAGGCAGCGATGGCTGCCATCGAAAAATACTGTCCGGATGCCAAGAACCTGCTGCTGATCCCCGAAGGCAATACCCGCAATTCGTTCTACCTGCAAAACATTGCACGCCTAATGCAGATCTTCCGCCAGACCGGTCTGAACGTTCGCCTTGGTTCGTTTTCCCCCGACATCACTGGTCCGACGCCCATCGATCTGCCGGACGGCACCACGCTGACGCTGGAGCCGCTCGAGCGTTCGGCCAATGGCCGCCGTCTCGGCCTGAAGAATTTCGATCCGTGCACGATCTTGCTCAACAATGACCTGTCGGCCGGCATCCCGGACATCTTCGACAACCTCAACGAGCAAACCCTGCTGCCGCCGCTGCATGCGGGCTGGGCCGTGCGTCGCAAGAGCAATCATTTTTCGGCGTATGACGAAGTCGTCAAGAAATTCGCCAAGATGAATGACATTGATCCGTGGATGCTCAATCCCTACTTTGCCAAATGTGGCCAGGTCGATTTCAATGACCATTCCGGTGAAGAGGCGCTGATTGCTCAGGTCGACGCGCTGCTGACCAAGATCCGAAAAAAATATCGCGAATACGGCATCAAGGAAACACCGTTCGTGATCATCAAGGCCGACGCCGGCACCTACGGCATGGGCATCATGACCGTCAAGGAAGGCAGCGAAGTACGCAACATGGACCGCAAGCAGCGCAGCCTGATGGCCGTGGTCAAGGATGGTCTCGAAGTGACCGACGTGATCTTGCAGGAAGGCGTGCATACGTTCGAGCGGATCAATGATTCGGTGGCCGAACCGGTGGTCATGATGATCGACCGTTATGTCGTCGGTGGCTATTACCGCGTCCATGCCGACCGCGATATCAATGAAAACCTCAACGCACCCGGCGCGCATTTCGTGCCGCTGGCGTTTGCGCAGCAGCACTCGTTGCCGGACATGCATGCCAAGCCGGGTACGGCAGCGCCAAACCGGTTTTACCTCTATGGCGTGGTGGCTCGACTGGCGCTGCTGGCAGCCTCGATCGAACTCGAAAAAACCGATCCCAACCCGGAAGTCTATTAATGAAAATTGCCTTCATTGCCGATCCGCTGGACGGCTTCAAGACCTACAAGGATTCGACCTACGCGATGATGGCCGAGGCCGTTTCGCGCGGACACCAGATCCATGCCTTCGAGCCACGCGACATGGTCGTTTCCGGCGGGTTAGTCACAACCAGTTCTGCGCAACTGACGCTGACTGGCGAACCGCTCGACTGGTATCGCGCCGCGCCGCGCGAGACGCGTTCGCTGGCTGATTTTGACGTCGTCGTGATGCGCAAGGACCCGCCGTTCGACATGGAATATGTCTACGCGACGTATCTGCTGGAGCTGGCCGAAAAGCAGGGCGCATGCGTGGTCAACAAGCCCGCCGCGATTCGCGACCACAACGAAAAACTGGCCATCCTGCAGTTCCCGCAATACACCACGCCAACGCTGGTGACCAGCGACGAGAAGCGCCTGCGCGCATTCCACGACGAGCATCGTGACGTCATTTTCAAGCCGCTCGACGGCATGGGTGGCACTGGCGTATTCCGCATCAAGGACGATGCGATGAACCTTGGTGTGATCATCGAAACGCTCACTGCCAACGGACACCAGACCATCATGGCGCAGCGCTACATTCCCGAGATCGTCAAGGGGGACAAGCGTATCCTGCTCATCAATGGGGTGGCCGTGCCGCATAGTCTGGCGCGCATTCCCCAGGGCACGGAAATTCGTGGCAACCTTGCTGCCGGTGGTGTCGGCGTGGCACAGGCCTTGTCCGAGCGCGATCTTGAGATCGCCAATGGTATCGGCCCGATGCTGGCAGCACGCGGACTGTTGCTGGTAGGATTGGACGTCATCGGCGGCTGCATGACAGAAATTAATGTCACCAGCCCGACCTGCTTCCAGGAAATCAGGCAGCAGACCGGTTTCAATGTAGCGGGCATGTTCGTCGACGCGCTGGAACAGATTAGCCAGGCGTAGTCGGTCCGTGTTCAAACGATCTTGTGATGGGTTCATGGAATAATTTATGGTTGGTATTCTTCTCTTGACGCACGCTCCGCTCGGACAAGCCTTCATTGACGCCGCATCCCATGTTTTCCGGGCGCGGCCGGAACGGCTTGAAGCGGTCGATGTGTGTGCCGACCAGGACCCTTGCGAGGTCAAGCGTCTGGCCAAGGTCGTCATCGAGCGGCTCGACGCCGGCGACGGCGTGCTGGTCATCACCGATGTGATGGGCGGGACGCCATCCAATTGCACGCTGCCCCTGCACGATCCCGGCCGGGTCGAAGTCATTGCCGGCATCAGCTTGCCGATGCTGTTGCGGGCACTGACCTACCGTCACGACACGCTCGACGTCGTCGTCGAGATGGCGCTGGCCGGTGGTCAGAGCGGCGTGGTCCGGGTCGATAACCGGGTCCGGCTGTCGCCGAACTGACATGGCTGTCGACATGACCTTGCGAACCTTTCTTATTTTTTCTTTTAATTACTGACTCTCTTGACAAGACCCGACCATGATCCAGCAAGAGCTCGAAATCATCAACAAGCTGGGCCTGCATGCACGCGCCTCGGCCAAGCTGACCCAGCTGGCGGCGAAATTCCAGAGTGAAGTCTGGCTGACCCGTAACAAGCGCCGCGTCAATGCCAAGTCGATCATGGGCGTCATGATGCTGGCCGCCGGCAAGGGCGCGAAAGTGTTGCTGGAAACCGATGGCCCGGATGAACAAGCCTGTTTCACCGCATTGCAGGAGCTGATCGACAACAAGTTTGGCGAAGGCGAATAACTCTCACACTGAAGACGGACTCCGATGGCCTCTTTTACGCTCCACGGCATTTCAGTTTCGCGCGGCATCGCTATCGGGCGTGCACACCTGCTCACGCCCGCCACGCTCGACGTCAAGCATTACCTGATCGAGCAAGACCAGATGGAAGCCGAAGTCGCTCGTCTGCAGAGTGCGATCCGGACCGTGCACGGCGAACTGCAGACCATCTGGCGCGACCTGCCCAAGGATTCGCCGGCCGAGCTGGCCGCCTTCATTGATGTCCACGTGCTGATTCTGTCGGACCCGATGCTGTCCGAAGTGCCGCTCAACATTATCCGCAAGCGCTATTACAACGCCGAGTGGGCGCTGGTCACGCAGATCGATGAATTGTCAGCGCAGTTCGACGAGGTCGAAGACCCGTACCTGCGTGAACGCAAGGCCGATATCCAGCAAGTCGGCGAACGCATCCTGAAAGTGCTGACCGGCACCGCCACGACGATCCCGACACCGAGCGGTAGCGAAGAAAAAATCTCGCACATGATCGTCGTCGCGCACGACATTTCACCGGCCGACATGATGCAGTTTCGCGAACGTGCGTTTGCCGGCTTCGTCACCGATGTCGGTGGCCAGAACTCGCACACCGCCATCGTCGCGCGCAGCCTCGACATTCCCGCTGCGGTCGGCATGTTCAACGCCTCGGCACTGATCGATCAGGATGACTGGGTCATCATCGATGGCGATGCCGGCGTGGTCATCGTCGACCCGTCGCCGCAAGTGCTCGAGCAATATCGCGAACGCCAGGCGCGCCTGATCCGCGAACGCAAGAAACTCACCAAGCTCAAGAAAACCCCGGCCGTCACCATCGACGGGATTGCCATCGAGCTGATGGCCAACATCGAGTTACCCGAAGATTGCGGTCCTGCGCTCGATGCCGGCGCGCAGGGAGTCGGTTTGTTTCGTTCCGAATTCCTGTTCATGGGGCGTACCGGGTACCACAACAAGCTGCCCACCGAGGACGAACAATTCGAGTCGTACCGCAAGGCAGTGGTGGCCATGAAAGGCCGGCCGGTGACGATCCGCACGCTCGACATCGGTGCCGACAAGCCACTCGATATCGCCGAGCAGACCGCGCTCAATCCGGCACTCGGCCTGCGCGCAATCCGCTTCTGTCTGGCCGAACCGCAAATGTTCCTGATCCAGCTGCGCGCCATTTTGCGCGCCTCGGCGTTCGGCAAGGTGCGCTTGCTGGTACCGATGCTCTCGCATGCGTTCGAAATCGACCAGACACTGCAAATGATCGAGCAGGCCAAGGGCCAGCTGCGTACTGCGAACAAGAAATTCGACGAAGCCATCGAAGTGGGCGCGATGATTGAAATCCCCGCTGCCGCGCTGACGCTGCCGCTGTTCGTCAAGCGCCTCGATTTTCTGTCGATCGGCACCAACGACCTGATCCAGTACACGCTGGCCATCGACCGCGTCGACCATGAAGTGGCGCACCTGTACAACCCGCTGCATCCGGCCATCCTGTACCTGTTGTCGAACACCATCGCCATCGGTGCCAGACACGGTGTGCCGGTCGCGGTCTGCGGCGAAATGGCCGGCGATACCCGCCTGACCCGGCTTCTGCTTGGCATGGGACTGCGCGAGTTTTCGATGCATCCGTCGCAGCTGTTATCGGTCAAGCAGGAAGTGCTGAACAGCGACTTGCGCCTGCTGGTGCCGCAGACCAAAAAAATATTGCGTGCAATTGAACCGAACGCAATTAGTGAGGGAGTCGAGCGTCTGGCGGCGCTGTAGTCCTGGCCGGTACCTGGTCGCAGGCCGAGCGTTTGACGTGCCCCGGCGACTTGGTTATTCTTTGTCCTTGGCGCCGATTTGAGATCAGCTTGCGGGCGCGTAAAAAATACGGCTAAAGCGAGCTTGTACCCCAAGCCCACCTTAGCCCGAGCCGCCCCGCCGGGCTTTTTTATTGCGACCCAGACGATCCCTTCCCCGCCCGTCACCCGTTCACTGCCCTGCAAGGAGTTTCACGGCGGATGCCCCCGGCAACCGCGCGCTGCCCATCATGAAATCCCTCGGAATCGTCACGCCACAATCGATGCATTTCCCGACCCCGCTGCCGCTGCAAAGCGGCGCGTCGCTGGCCGGTTATGCACTGACCTATGAAACCTACGGCACGCTCAACGCGGCGCGCTCCAATGCGGTACTGGTCTGCCACGCGCTCAATGCCTCGCACCATGTCGCCGGCATGTATGCCGATGCGGCCGGCGAGCCGGTCAATCCGGGCTGGTGGGACAACATGGTCGGTCCCGGCAAACCGGTCGATACCGACCGCTTCTTCGTCATCGGCGTCAACAACCTCGGCTCGTGCTTCGGTTCGACCGGACCAATGCATGCCAATCCCGCCACCGGCAAACCGTACGGCGCGAGCTTCCCGGTCGTCACGGTCGAGGACTGGGTGCAGGCACAAGCCCGCCTGGCCGATGCGCTCGGTATCGAACAATTCGCCGCCGTCATGGGTGGTTCGCTGGGCGGCATGCAGGCGCTGGCCTGGAGCCTGCTGTTTCCGCAGCGGTTGCGCCATTGCGTGATCGTGGCTTCGACGCCAAAATTGTCGGCACAGAACATCGCCTTCAACGACGTCGCCCGACAGGCAATCCTGACCGATCCCGATTTTCATGGCGGCAATTTTTATGCCCACGGCGTGGTGCCAAAAAACGGCTTGCGGGTAGCGCGCATGGTCGGCCACATCACCTATTTGTCGGATGACGACATGGCCGAAAAATTCGGTCGTGACCTGCGCTCCGGCGAATACCAGTTCGGCTTCGGCGTCGATTTCGAAATCGAATCCTACTTGCGCTACCAGGGCGACAAGTTCGCCCAGTACTTCGATGCCAACACCTATCTGCTGATCACGAAGGCGCTCGATTATTTCGATCCGGCCCGTGCCTATGGCGGCGACCTCACCAAAGCCCTGGCCAAGACCAGCGCCGAATTCCTGCTGGTATCGTTCCAGACCGACTGGCGCTTCGCCCCCGAACGCAGCCGCGAGATGGTGCAGGCGCTGGTCAATAATCGCCGCCGCGTCACCTATGCCGAAATCGATGCGCCGCATGGCCACGATGCCTTCCTGCAGGACGACACGCGCTACATGAATGCGGTGCGTGCCTACTACCAGAATGTCTGGCAGTCCCTCGAATCCGAAAGCCGTGCATGAATTTCAATGAACTCAGCGCCCTGCGTCCCGACCTGGCGTTCATCGCCCACTGGGTGCGCGCCGATACCGAAGTGCTCGATCTGGGTTGCGGTGATGGCGTCATGCTCGACTACCTGCAAACCGACAAGGCCTGTCACGGCTACGGCGTCGAAATCGATGACGACAAGATTCCGGAATGTATCTCCCGCGGCGTCTCGGTGATCCAGCAAGACATGGAAGCCGGTCTGGCGATGTTCGCCGACAGCGCCTTCGACACCGTGCTGTGCCTGTCGGCCTTGCAGATGATGAAAAACGTCGAAGGCGTGCTGACCGATATCGCCCGCGTCGGCCGCGAAGCGATCGTCTCGTTTCCGAATTTTGCCTACTGGCCGCATCGACTGGCGTTGCTGCGTGGTCGCATGCCGGTCTCGAAAAGCCTGCCGTACGAGTGGTACGACACGCCCAACCTGCGCTGCGCGACGATCAAGGATTTCGAGGAACTGGCCAATCAGGTCGGTCTTGACGTGCTCGAATGCGTGGCTTTGCATGATGGCCGTCCGGTACGCTTCCTGCCGAACTGGCGTGGCAACCTCGCGGTGTTCCGCCTCAAGAAAACCGGTAGCGCCTGATGACGAGCACTTCCGTGCCGTGGCGCGAGTACATGAACCGGCGCATGCTGGCCATCCTGGTGTTCGGCTTCAGTTCCGGCCTGCCGCTGTTCATCTTGCTGTACTTGCTGCAAGCCTGGCTGGCTACTTCCGGCCTGAACGTCAAGGCGCTGGGCCTGTTCGCGCTGGTGATGTTTCCGTACACCTGGAAATTCCTCTGGTCGCCACTGATGGACCGCTACCAGTTCGGTTCGCTGGGACGGCGGCGCGGCTGGATGGCGCTTACGCAGGCGGCGCTGTTTCTGGCCATCGGCACGATGGGCATGCTCGATCCGCTGACGCAAATTTCGCTGGTAGCGGCGATGGCCAGCCTGGTCGCCTTTTTGTCGGCCAGTCAGGATATCGTCGTCGATGCTTACCGGCGCGAAGTCTTGCCCGACAACCAGCAGGGACTCGGCGCAGCCGTGTATGTCAATGCCTACAAGGTCGCCAGCATGGTGCCGGGTGCGCTGTCGCTGATCCTGGCCGACCGGATGCCGTGGGAACCGGTGTTCTGGATCACCGCCTCGTTCATGTTGCCCGGCTTGCTCTGCACGCTGCTGGTCAAGGAGCCGGAGCAGTACGGCGAGCCGCCGAAGAACCTGGCACAAGCGGTCACGCTGCCGTTCCGTGAATTCATTGCCCGCGATGGCTGGCGTCACGCACTGTGGATACTGGCGTTCATTTTCCTGTTCAAGCTGGGCGACAGCATGGCCACGGCCCTGTCGACCAAGTTCTATCTCGATCTCGGTTTCAGCATGACCCAGATCGGCGTCATCGCCAAGACCACCGGCCTGTGGGCCAGTCTGGCCGGCGGTATCGTCGGCGGCATCTGGATGCTCAAGCTCGGTATCAATCGCGGGCTATGGGTGTTCGGCGCGATCCAGGCCGTCGCCGTACTCGGCTTTGCGTGGCTGGCCTTTGTCGGCCCCGATCCGCTGGTACTCGGGACGGTGATTGCCTTCGAAGCGTTCGGCAGTACCGG
>CANFED010000118.1 GCA_947445995.1 Oxalobacteraceae bacterium
AAGTCCAGGCAGAAGGAAATCGGCATCAAGTATGACACCGGCACCGTCGGCATGAGCGCTGCCGTCTTCACGACAGCGCAACCATCGGCGTATGTCCGCAATAACGTCTTCGGTGTGTTTGGCGAGCAGCGCAATCGCGGACTGGAGCTGTCGGTCTTCGGCACACCGATGCGCGGAGTACGCGTGCTGGGCGGACTAACCGTGCTGGACGCAAAACAGGTCAGCACTGTGGACGGTCTCAATGATGGCAAGGACGCCATCGGCGTACCGCGCCAGCAATTCAATCTGGGTGCCGAGTGGGATGTGCCGGGAGCCAAGGGTCTGACGCTGACCGGTCGTACCGTCGTCACCTCGTCGCAATATGCCGATGGGGCCAATACGCAGCAACTGCCGTCATGGACGCGGGTCGATGTCGGGGCGCGCTACGTGACGCTGTTTGGCGAACGCGCGCTGACGCTGCGGGCGCATGTCGACAACCTCACCGACAAGAACTACTGGGCTTCGGCAGGCGGTTATCCGGGTGCCGGCTATCTGGTCCTGGGCGCACCGCGCACTGTCGTGCTGTCGGCCTCGATCGACTTCTGATCAGCGGGCGGCGCACTCGCGCTGCCCGACTTTTGCCACCGTCGCAGCCAGCTGCACGGCGGCAGTCACGCCGGCCTGATCCAGCGCGCGCAACTGGATCGCGATTCTGTGCTCGGCGCTGCCGAAGGGCCCGACGCGGGCGCTACGCACACCCCGTGTCTCCAGTTCTGACAAGCGCACATCTGCCGCCGCCCTGGTTCGGAACACGCCCAGTGAAATGCCAAATTGCCGCTTGCCGGGAGCCTGCAGCACATAGAAATCCGCCACGCCCAGACGCCGCAGTTCGGCCGACTTGCGTTCGGCACCTTCCTTGTCACCTTGCGACGGAATAAAAACGACATGGCTGGTAGCTTCGCCGGCAAGCCGGCGACGTGTCGACGACCCACCCAGTGCCAGCGAGACGAAACCGGTTTCAAAGCGACCCGCCTCGGCCTCGCTGAAATCGCCCAGCTCGACGCAGGCCAGCGTCACCGGCGCGACGCTGACGACCGGTGCCGTGGCTGGCTCGACAATGACCAGTGGCGCGGACGCCGCTTCCAGCGACAGCAGTCGCATGCGCTCCGGTGCCAGCTGCTGTTGCAGGCGGCGCGGATCGGGCTGGTCCGGCAAGAACGGGTCGAGGTAGCCGCGCTGCAATGCAAACAGTCCGGCATTTGCCAAAAGCAAGAACCACAACAAGGATTTCAGCATGAGGGAGCAACGCCGTGGGCGGCCTGCAAACCGTGCAGGACCAGGTGATCGATCAACACAGCCGGCACCGATAGCGCCGCTGCAATGCGGGAAGCCGCACCGCCCGAGAGGATGCAGCGCGCCCCGGCATGCGCGGACAGCGCACGTTCGATGGCACCGGTCTGCGCCACGAGGCAACCGCTGAGGATGGCGGCGTCGGTCTGGTCGGCGAACAGCGGTGGCATCGCTACGTCATCTGCCACCTGCGGCAATTGCGCCGTATTGCGGGCCAGTGCCGTGAGCATCATGTCGAGGCCGGGCAGGATCATTCCGCCAATGAAATCACCGGCTGCGCTGACTGCATCAATTGTGGTGGCAGTGCCGCAACTGACGACCAGCAAAGCCTGGGCCGGATAGCGGGCGCGGGCACCGATCATCGCGGCAAAGCGGTCGCAACCGAGCTGTGCCGGATCGCGATAGCCATTGTGCAAGCCGGCACATTCGGCGCGCGACACGAACCAGTGCGGTGTCACGCCGAGCACGTCTTGCAGCAGCGATGCCAGTTGCGCATGCAGCGCTGCACCAGCGACATTGGCCACCACCGCGCTGCTCACGCCACTGTGCTGCCAGGTCGCTGCCAGTGCGGTCAGTCCGGCGTGCGGTACGGCCCCCGACGCCTGCCATTGCGCCGGCTGCTGCGGGTCCACCAGCGCCCATTTGATGCGTGTATTGCCGGCGTCAATAAGCAACAGCATGGTCAGGCTTTCACCGGGCGCAGCGAAACGTCGCCGGCGACCACGGACCGTCGACCTTCAGGCGTATCGAGTAACAGCCGGCCTTGCGCATCGACTCCGACGGCAATGCCCTCGAAGACGGTCTGGCCATGATCAATAATGCACACCGGCTGGCCGCGGTGCAGATGCAGCGCATTCCAGCGCGCGGCAAACGCCGCAAAACCGTATTCCTCGAATTCCTGCAGGGTCTGGCAAAGGTGGCCCAGCAGTACTGCCAGCAACTGGTCACGATCGATGGCACGGGCGTCCGGCAGCGCGGCGACTGGCAGGCCGATGCGGGCTGCCAGCGCGGTGTTCTCGACCAGATTGATACCGATGCCGATGACCGCCCACAAGCGCGTACCGGGCTGCCGGTCAACTGCCGTTTCGATCAGGATGCCGGCCAGCTTGCTGCCATCGGCGAGGACGTCATTGGGCCATTTCAGCTGGACCGCGATGCCTTGTGCAGCCAGCACCTCGGCCAGCGCCACGCCGATGGCCAGCGGCAAACCGACCAGCGCCTGCAAGGGCACCCGTACCGGCCAGGCCAGCGAAAACGTCAGCGACGCGCCACGCTCGGAATGCCAGGTGCGTCCGGCCCGACCGCGTCCGGCATTTTGCTGATCGGCCACCAGCAGCACCGGGCCGCGCAAGCCATCGAGCCGTGTCAGCAAGTCGGCATTGGTCGAGCCGGTTTCGGCCACTGCTTCGATGGTCAGACCGGGCACCGTGGTCTGCAGCGCGGCGGTAATACGCGTAGGGGAAGAGAGCAGTTTCATGACGGCATTGTAGCGGTTGCGATGACGCTTTCGGTGATCTCCCTTACACTGTGCCCATGCAAAATTCCGCCCCTCCGGCGCTCCGGGTCGATCCGGCCCGACCATCCCAGTTCGTCGCCTCCGGCACATGGCAAGTCCACGCGCTGGCGTACGCTGGCGTGATCGGGCAACTCGATGCGGCAATGCACTCCTGTAGCACCCCTGCGGGCTGGGACTTGACCCTCATCACCGGCCTCGATCACATCGGTGCGCAGTGGCTCTGGAATGCGTGGGGCAAGACCCGCCCGCCGGGACTGGTGCTGGCCGACGGGCACGACGAGTTTTTCCAGAGGCTGGAACAGGCCGGCGTGCTGGTGCTCCCGGAGCGGCAAAAAACACGCTGGCGGCAGCTCGTCCGGCTTGGTGCACGGACCCAGTCGCTGACCGAACATCTGGTGGGTTTTGTCGAGCTGATCGGCCAGTGCATGTTCGACCTGTACCGTCTGGCACGCGCGCCGCTGCGCGGTCCGTGGAAGGAAATTTCATCGAACGTGTATCACGTCGGCTATCAGGCTCTGGGCATTACCGCGCTGGTGGGAATGCTGATCGGGGTGGTGCTGTCTTATTTGTCGGCGCAACAATTACACGGATTCGGTGGCGACATTTATCTGGTCAACATCCTTGGCATGAGCATCATCCGCGAACTCGGTCCGCTGCTGGCCGCCATTCTGGTGGCCGGTCGTTCCGGCTCGTCGATTACCGCGCAACTGGGCGTGATGCGGGTCAATGAAGAACTCGATGCGATGCAAGTGATGGGCTTGCCGCATGGCTTCCGGCTGATCATGCCGAAAGTGCTGGCACTGGCTGTCGCCATGCCGCTGCTGGTGATCTGGACCGATGCGATGGCGCTACTGGGTGGCATGGTGGCCGCCAATCTGGAATTGGGCTTGTCGCCGCGCTATTTCATCCACAAGTTACCCGATGCGGTACCGCTGGCCAATTACTGGATCGGTATCAGCAAGGGCGTCGTGTTCGGTAGTTTGATCGCGCTGGTGGCCTGTCACTTCGGCTTCCGGATCAAGGCCAATACCGAGAGCCTCGGTGCCGGCACCACCAGTTCGGTGGTGACCGCGATCACGGTGGTCATCCTGGCCGATGCGGTGTTTGCGATTGTCTTTAGCGGCGTCGGTTTCTGATGGCCACGCCGGTCATCGACATCAGCAACCTGCGCACCGCCTATGGCGAGACGGTGGTGCACGAGCAGCTCAACCTGCAAGTCGAGCAGGGCGAACTGATCGCGCTGGTCGGCGGTTCTGGCTCCGGCAAGACCACGCTGCTGCGGCAAATGCTGGGACTCGACACCCCGGCCGCCGGTACCGTGAAGGTGTTTGGCGTCGATCTGCAACAAGCTGACAACAAGCAATTACAGCAGTTGCGCCAGCGCTGGGGCATGCTGTTCCAGCACGGCGCGCTGTTTTCGGCGCTCAACACCTTCGATAATGTGGCGCAGCCGATGCGCGAATTGCGCACGCTACCGGAAGACCTGATCCGCGATGCCGTCCTGCTGAAACTGCACATGGTCGGACTGACCCCGGCCGATGCCCTGAAGATGCCATCGGACCTGTCCGGCGGCATGGTCAAGCGGGTCGCGCTGGCGCGTGCGCTGGCGCTGGAGCCGGAGCTGCTGTTTCTCGACGAGCCGACAGCCGGCCTCGACCCGAGCCTGTCGGACAGCTTCGTCGAACTGATCGCGACATTGCGCGAGGCCATGCAGCTGACCGTGGTGATGGTCACGCATGACCTCGATACGCTGCTGGCACTGGCGACGCGAATCGCGGTGCTGGCCGACAAGCACCTGATCGCTTACGGAACGGCGCAGGAAGTAATCGCGCAGCCACATCCGTTCATTGAACAATTTTTCCTGGGTGGTCGCGGACGTCGCGCGCTACAGGCGCTGGACAAGAAGCAAGGATGAAAGAACCCTATGGAAAATAAATCGCATGCCCTGATGGCCGGTATTTTTACGCTGGCGCTGCTGGTGGCCGGCATCTTGCTGGCGATGTGGTTCAACCGCGACCGGGTCGAGCGAGTGCCCTATGAAATGGCGACCAAATTGTCGGTGCCCGGTCTCAATTCACAGGCCGATGTGCGCTATCGCGGACTCGATGTCGGCAAGGTCGACGAAATCATCTTCGACCCGATCGTGCCTGGCCAGATTCTGGTCCACATCAGCGTGCGGCCGGGTACCCCGATCACGCGCTCGACCTACGGCGTCCTGGGCTACCAGGGCGTCACCGGAATCGCGTTCGTGCAACTCGATGACGATGGCAGCGATCCGGCCAAGCTGAGCAGTTCGAAGGAGCAACTGGCCCGCATCGAGATGCGCCCCAGCCTGTTCGACAATCTGCAAACACGCGGCCTGGTGATTCTCAAACAAACCGAAGAGCTGACGCAGCGCCTCAATAACCTGATGACGCCAGCCAACCAGGCCGTGATGCTGGGTGCATTCAGCGATATCAGCAAGGCCGCCGTTGCGCTCGAAGCGATTCCCGCCAAACTCGAACCGACCTTGTCACGCCTGCCGGAACTGACCACGCAGACCAGCCGCACACTGGCGTCGATACAGTCCCTGGCCATTGATACCGGCAAGCTGACCAGCAATCTGGACGGCATGTCGACACGCCTGCAAGCGCCGAACGGCACGCTTGACCGGCTCACGCTGGCAGCCGACCAGCTTGGCTCGGCAGCCGGTCGCATTGAACGGGAAATCGTGCCGCTTGGTGGCGATGTGCGCTCGACACTGCACACCGTCAACCGCACACTGGACACCTTTAACAGCCGCCCGCAAAGTATCCTGTTCGGCGCGGCACCGGAGGCACCAGGTCCGGGCGAGTCCGGCTTTGTCGTGCCAGCCCACTGATGATGCTTTTTACTTTTACGGGATCGCCATGAAACGTCTTTTTCTTGTCGCGTGCCTGCTGCTCGCCGGTTGCGCCACACCCCCCGCGCCGAAGACGCTGTTCGACCTTGGCCCGCTGCCGGCGACCGGCAGTGTTGCCGGCACACTGCCAGCGCTCAGCGTTGCCACCGTGACGTCGTCGCCATTCCTCGACAACCCGCGCATGATGTACCGGCTGGCCTATGCCAACGGCCAGCAAACACAGCAGTTCGCCAACAGCAACTGGACCATGACACCGCCTCAATTGCTCGAGCAGCGACTCAAGGCACGCCTCGGACAAGCCAACAGTTCCGTGCTGGCGGCTGCGGATGGTGCGCTCAATGTGCCGCTGCTGCGCCTTGAAGTCGACGACTTTGCGCAGGTATTTACAACGCCGACGGCGAGCACGGGACAAGTCACGCTGCGCGTGGCGGTGTACCGAAGCCGCCTGCTGGTGGCGCAAAAGAGCTTCACGCAACAGCGCCCTGCGCCCAGCGCCGATGCCGCCGGCGGAGCGCAGGCGCTGGCTGCGGCCAGCGATGGACTGATCACCGATGTCCTCGGCTGGCTGACCACGCTGCCACTCGACAAATAATGACGGCAGCCATTCCCGGCACACCTCCCGAAAACGGCTCGGCCTTTGCACGCCTGGCCTTGCTTGGTTACGCGCTGCTCATCGTCTACGCCAGCTGGTATCCGTTCACCGGCTGGCAAAGCAATGGCTTGCCGCCGCTCGGTTTTCTGAGCTCACCGCTACCGCATTACTGGACCGGGTTCGACGTCACCACCAATGTGGTCGCCTATGTGCCGTTCGGCATGCTGCTGGTGTTTGCGCTGTATCCGCTGCTGCGCGGCGTGCTGGCACTGCTGCTGGTGCTGGTGGCGGCAGTACTGTGGTCCGGCACGATGGAGGCGGTCCAGACATTTCTGCCAACCCGCGTACCGTCAAATCTGGACTTGCTGACCAATGTCGCCGGTGCGGTGACCGGTGGCGTGCTGGGACTGCTCAGCAGCGGCTTTTTCCTGCAGCAGAGTCGTTTGCTGCAAGTGCGCCAGCGCTGGTTTTCGCATGAAGCCAGTCGCGGTTTGCTGGTCGTCTGTGCCTGGCCGCTGGCGCAAATTTACCCGCAAGGCTATCTGTTTGGTCAGGGCCAGCTAACGCCGCTGTTGTCGGAGACGCTGTCAGACCTGGCTGGCCGGCCGATCGACCTGTTCAGTGTGCTGTGGCCAGGCTTGCGGCTGAGCGCCGAAGAATTCTGGCTCAGCGAAACCATCATCACTGCCTTCGGCATGACTGGCGCGGTGCTGACCTTGCTGTGCCTGCTGCGCAAGCAAGCGCCGCTGTGGACGCTCATGTTGCTGACTATCATGCTGGCACTGGCAGCCAAGTCGATGGCCAGCGCCCTGCTGTTCGGGCCGGAAAATGCCTTCGTCTGGCTCACGCCGGGCGCGCGCGGCGGATTGCTGCTGAGCGTGCTGATGCTGGCCTGCCTGCAATTTTCGTCGCGGCTGGCGCAACGACGGGCCGCCGTACTGATGCTGCTGATCAGTCTGCTGACCGTCAATTTGATCCCGCCTAATCCGTATTTTGTCGTGACACTGCAAAGCTGGGTGCAAGGCAAGTTCCTCAGCTTCAATGGCGCGGCGCAATTCCTGTCGCTACTCTGGCCGTTCTTTGCGCTGTGGTTCCTGCTCCATCCGGTACACCGCAACAGGGCTAAAGTATGATGCCGTCACCCCTTCCACCGTTCTCTTTTCCGCGAGCTTTCATGGACACCAAACCGTATTTCGAGCAGCACGTTTTCATTTGCATGAACCAGCGCGAGGATGGCCGACCATGCTGTGGTGCGCGCGGTGCGCAGGCGGCGCAAAAGCATGCCAAAAGCCGCCTGAAAGCGCTCGACCTGAATGGCGAGGGCAAGATCCGCATCAACCAGGCCGGCTGCCTGGATCGCTGCGAAGAAGGTCCGGTGCTGGTGATTTATCCGCAAGGGACGTGGTACACGTATTTCGATACGCAAGACATCGATGACATCATCGATACCCATCTGATCGGCGGACAAATCGTCGAGCGCCTGAAAATCTGACACGGAGCGCCACCATGAATGCCCAGACCCAGGAATTTTTCATAACCGGTGCCGCCGGTGCACTCGAATGTGCGCTCGACCTGCCTGATCCGGCCGAGGCCGCACCGCGCGGCATCGCACTGGTCGCCCATCCGCATCCGCTGTATGGCGGCACGATGGACAACAAGGTTGCGCAGACGCTGGCGCGGGCCTTTGTCAGCATCGGTTATGCGGCGGTCCGCATGAATTTCCGTGGCGTTGGCGGTTCGGCCGGCGTGCACGACGAAGGCCTTGGCGAAACTGACGACATGGCTGCGCTACTGATCCATCTGCGCGAGAAAATGCCGGGCCTGCCGGTAGCGCTTGCCGGATTTTCGTTTGGCACCTTCGTGCAGGCGCAATTGCAGCAGCGTCTGATCACGCAGGGCACGCCTGCCGAGCGGCTCATTCTGGTCGGTGCGGCGGCCGGCAAATGGGCGATGCCACCGGTTCCGGCCGACACCATTCTGGTCCACGGCGAGCTCGATGACACCATCGCGCTGACGGCGGTCATGGACTGGCTGCGCCCGCAAGACATCGTGGTGCGGGTGGTTCCTGGTGCCGATCATTTTTTTCACCGCAAATTGCAACATATCAAGAATGCCGTGGTCGAAACGTGGCGCGCCTGAGCCGGACGTTATAATTCCTCCATCGTTTCATGTCCGGCTTCTCGCCTTTTACTCCACCACGCCGCGGCCTTGCCGGCACGGCGCTTTACATTGACCTTCATGAAAACCTTTATCGCGGCCGTTGCCGCTACCGTCATCACCTTGTCTTCCGTCTTCCTGCAACCCGCTTCCGCACAAACGATGCCGGCCCCCGTTGTGGCGGCCAAATCCTGGATACTGCTCGATACCACCAGTGGCCAGGTGCTGGCCTCGCAAGATCCGGCCATGCGCATCGAGCCTGCCTCGCTAACCAAAATCATGACGGCGTATGTCACGTTCAAGGCGATTCTAGAAAAACGTCTTGCGCTCGATCAGATGGTCAAGGTCTCGGTACGCGCCTGGAAAGTCGATCCGAGCAGCTCGAAGATGTTCATCGACCCGGCCACACCAGTCTCGATCGATGACCTGCTGCATGGCCTGATGGTCCAGTCCGGCAATGACGCCGCCGTCGCGCTGGCCGAAGCCGTCGCCGGTACCGAAGAAGCTTTCGTGGTGCTGATGAACCGCGAAGCCAAACGCATGGGCCTGACCGATACCCAGTTCGGTAATCCGCACGGCTTGCCAAGCCAGAGCAATTATTCGACGGCGCAAGACCTGGCACGCCTGGCCGCGTTCGTGATCACCGACTTTCCCGAGTTTTACAAGATTGATTCGGTCAAGAGCTTCACCTACAACAAGATCACGCAACCCAACCGCAACCGCCTGCTGTGGCTGGACCCGACCGTCGATGGCATGAAAACCGGTCATACCGAAGCGGCCGGCTACTGCATGATCGCCTCGGCCAAACGGCCCAACGGCAGTGGCGAACGCCGCCTGATCTCGGTTGTACTGGGCACCACGTCGGATCAGTCGCGCACGCAGGAAAGCCAGAAGCTGCTCAACTGGGGCTTCCAGAACTTCGATACGGTCAAGCTGTATGGCAAGGACCAGGCAATCGAAACCCCACAGATCTGGAAGGGTTCCGGCAAGACCATCAAGATTGGTTTCACACGCGATATCTACGTGACCGTCCCACGCGGTGTTGCCGCAAAAATGAAGCCGGTACTCGAACGCAAGGACCCGCTGGTCGCCCCGATTGCGCTGCACGGCAAGGTCGGCATGATGAAGATGATGGTCGATGGCAAGTCGATCGCCGAATTCCCTATCGTGGCACTGGAAAGCGTCACCGAAGCGGGCATCTTTGGCCGCGCCTGGGATTCGATCCGGCTCTGGATCCAGTAATCGTCCGGCCTCGCGACTACGGCCATGCGTTCTGCGCCCTTGCGCCTGTCGTGGCCTGATGTCGTCGCCGGCCTGTCACTGGCCGGCTTGCTGTTACCCGAAGCCGTCGCCTACTCCGGCATTGCCGGCCTGCCTCCACAGGCCGGTGTCATCGCCCTCTTTGCCGGTCTGGTCTGCTATGGACTGATCGGTACCAGTCGCTTTGCGATCGTTTCGGCCACCTCGTCCTCGGCAGCGGTGCTCGCGGCGGTGGCAGCCAGCACCGCTGGCACCGATACCGGGCTGCGGCTGGCGATGGCCTTCGGACTGGTCGTGCTGACCGGACTGTTTTTCCTGATCGCCGGACTGGCCCGTATTGGCAGCGTTTCCGACTTCATCGCCAAGCCCGTCTTGCGCGGCTTTGCCTTCGGACTGGCCATCGTCATCATCTTCAAGCAAGTCGCGTCGGTCCTCGGCGCGCCACTGCATCACACCGACATCATCCGCATGCTGGGCGACCTGACCAGTCAGCGCACCAGCTGGAACGGCCATGCCGCGCTGCTGGCGATGCTGACACTGGCTCTGCTGCACGGTTTCGCCCGCCTGCCGCGCATTCCTGGCGGTCTGCTGGTCATCGTGCTCGGGATCGCTGCCGGCCAGTGGCTGCCGCTGCAACCCTACGGTATCGCACTGGTCGGTCCCATTCACTTGCAGTTGCAAACCCCTGCGCTGCCGAGCTTGCCGTATTCCGACTGGCTGCGGCTAGCCGAACTGGCGATGGCGATGGTGCTGATCCTGTACGCCGAATCGACCAGTGCGATCCGCACCTTTGCAATGAAGC
>CANFED010000119.1 GCA_947445995.1 Oxalobacteraceae bacterium
CGAACTCGCAAAACAGCGGTTCGAACTCTTTCGGCGCGACTTCGAAGGTGATTGCGACTTCGTTCATGAAGCGCGAAATCAGGCCGACGATGTGGTCGAATTCTTTCGGGTTCTTGAAGTCCGGACCGGTTTCGTCGGACTCGCCCCAGATCGGCGGCAGCCATTCGGCCAGCGGCACCTGTTCAGGACCGATCACGAGGGCGGTGAAATAACCGTGCAGCGAGTCCATCGTCATGCAGTCTTCGGCACAACGGTCGGATAGCAGGAATTTGTCGAGTTCGTCGAACTCTTTGTCGGACAAGGGCTGGTCGAGATGCATGGAAGGCTCCGGCGAATTGAATGGGGCGTAGTGTATCGCCTGTATCGATCCGGTGGCTGGCCGGCACGATCAAATGCGGCTGGCCCTGTCGGTGCGGCCGTACAATGTTGGTCATGAACTTACCTACGACTCCTTCTTTTGCCGACCTCAGCCCCGACCTGGTGCTCGACGCCCTCGATAGCATCGGCCTGCATGGCGACGGTCGACTGCTGGCGCTCAACAGTTACGAAAATCGTGTCTATCAGATCGGTATCGACGATGGTCCGCCCGTGGTCGCCAAATTTTACCGGCCCGGTCGCTGGAGTGATGCGGCCATCCTTGAAGAGCATGCCTTCGTCGAAGAACTGGTCGCGCAGGAAATCCCGGTGGTATCGGCCACCCGTCTCGGTGACGGCAACAGCTTGCACAATCTCGACGGCTTTCGATTTGCCGTGTTTGCGCGCCACGGTGGTCGGGCACCGGAACTGGAAGATCCTGCAACGCTGGAATGGATGGGCCGTTTCATCGGTCGCATCCATGCGGTCGGCGCACTCAAACCCTTCATGGAGCGTCCGACGCTCGATATCCACAGCTTCGGCATCGAACCGCGCGCGTGGCTGCTCGCACATGATTTCATTCCGCCCGAATTGCTCGCTGCCTGGCAGAGCGTGACGACGATGGCACTCGACGGCGTGCGCCGTTGCTATGACCGCGCCGGCGATGTCGCCAGCCTGCGGTTGCATGGCGATGTTCATAGTGGCAACGTACTGTGGACCGATGTCGGCCCGCATTTCGTCGACTTTGATGACAGCCGCAATGGACCGGCAATCCAGGATTTATGGATGATGCTGTCGGGCGAACGCGGCGACATGGTGCGACAAATGTCGGACTTGCTGGCCGGTTACGAAGACTTTTGCGCATTCGATCCGCGCGAACTGCATCTGATCGAAGCCTTGCGCACCTTGCGCCTGCTGCATTATTCGGCGTGGCTGGCGCGGCGCTGGGACGACCCTGCCTTCCCGGTGGCGTTTCCGTGGTTTAACACGCAGCGTTACTGGCAGGATCGCATTCTCGAATTGCGCGAGCAGGTGGCGTTGATGGATGAAGCGCCGTTGCGGGTTTAGTTGTAGCGGGCTGTTCGTCAGGTAACCGGCGCTCTGGCGGAGTCGCTCATCCCGGAAGCCGCCTGTTCCTTGAGACGAGCATCCGGTAACAGGTCGCCATGCCGACGCATGCCTGCAGTCCGGAAAGTTTTACGGGCTGCAGATGTTGCGCAGCCAGAGTTTGCGGTCCCCGCATGCGCTACGCATTGCGCTGCTGCCGCCCCAAGTGATTGCAATGGAACTTATTGAGTCGTGGCTTCATTTATCAAGGTGATCACAATGGTGTGATTCTTTTTGAGGAGCGCTGAAATGTGGAAAATTAATGTAACGGGTCCCCGCAATAATGAAGTCACTGTTCAAAGTGGAAAAATTTTGGGTGATCTTGTTAAAGCTACAGGAAAAGGCGCAGCGGAATTAGGTGATGCTGTAAACAAAGAGATAGGAGTCATCGGGAAATATGTTGAAGAACGCGGGCCAAAGGTTTCGGTGGGTCATGATGGTGATACCACTACGATCAATTTTAAGGCTGGTCACATCGCCGGCGATGTTCTGAAAGGTCTAAAAAAAGGCGCAGTGGAAATAGGCGATGCGGTAAGTAAAGAGGTGGGAGTCATCGGTAAATATGTTGAAGAACGCGGACCAAAGGTTTCGGTGAGTCATGATGGTGGTACCACTACGATCAATTTTAAGGCTGGTCACATCGCCGGCGATGTTTTGAGCGGTCTAAAAAAAGACGCAGTGGAAATAGGCGATGCTGTAAGGCAAAGCGTAAAAACCGCCGAGAAATATTTTCATGATCGCGGACCACAGGTCACGGTGACTCATGGTAAAAACACGATCGGCTAATTTTTCGAATCCTCGGACTTGAGCCTGTCCCATCAGGCTCAAGTGCGGGGACCTCCGCTCTGCCAACCCGCTTCACGATGGCACAATCGGCACCCACTTGAGCACACCGCAACCCACTGGCAGGATCGGATTCTGGAATTGCGCCAGCAGGTGGCGTTGATGGAGGAAGCGCCGTTGCGGGTTGGACAGGATGGAACCTCGGGTCTGGCGGCGTTACTGATGATAGCCGCCACAGTGGTGTGGCGCTTTCACGGAGCATCAAAATGATTATTGCTACGAACGGTACAACATTGCTCGGTCGACCACTAACCCAAGAAGTACCACCCGGTCTAGTAACCGGACCAATGTGCGATACACGACCAGTTTTTATGCCAGCAATCCCTACAAAAACAATCGGTGAAACAAAATGCATCAAACCACCGGTCGAAACTACAACAGCCAAACATGGACACGGTCATACCGGCGACCATTGCTGTGACGGGAAGAATCATCTAAGAGGAATAGCTATACATAGCCCCGGTACTGCCGGTCCTAACGGTACTGTAGGGCCAGATATAGTGTTTGATTATCGTAGTCCACCTGTAAGTGGTGATAATAGCAATTCAATAATCGGTGGCTACGACTACGTCTAGAAATCCGAGTAGGGTAACTGCGATCCTGAGCCAGCCTTTACTGGTTCAGGAATCGTAGGCCCGCTCTGCCACCAATCTGCCAACCAGCGCGACCATCCCGGACACGGCACACCGCTGAAGGCACCGGCAAAGCCTGATCCAGGCTCCTGCAGCAAGCGCAGCTTTCGCGTCAGCCTCCGACTTCCACGTACAATAAAGCCCATAGTCAGCGACTCCTGCTCCGATTTTCATCGCCGCGCGCCTTACTCCCCACATTTTTAAGATACGACACATGCAAAAAATTCGATTCGCCATTCTCGGTGGCAGTGGGTTGTACAACATGGATGGGTTGCAAGACCGCCATGAAGTCAGCATCGACACGCCATTTGGTGCGCCGTCGGATGCGATTACCATTGGTACGATCGAGGGCGTGCAGGTCGCGTTTCTCGCCCGCCATGGTCGCGGCCATCGCCTGCTGCCAACTGACATTCCGTATCGCGCCAACATCTGGGCGCTCAAGAGTCTGGGCGTCGCGTACCTGCTTTCGGTCTCGGCGGTCGGCTCATTGAGAGAAGACATGGCACCGCGTCACATGGTGCTGCCAGATCAGTACATCGACATGACGCGCCAGCGCGTCAATACGTTTTTTGGCGACGGCGCGGTGGCACACATCAGTCTGGCGCAGCCGGTCTGTGCGGCATTGAGTCAGCTGGTCGCCGATGCGTTCGCTGATGCGGCCTTGCCGCAAGCAACGCTGCATCGCGGCGGGACGTATGTGTGCATCGAAGGACCGGCCTTTTCGACGCTGGCCGAATCGCAGCTCTATCGCGCGTGGGGCGCGTCGGTCATCGGCATGACCAACTTGCCGGAAGCCCGGCTCGCACGCGAAGCCGAAATTGCGTATGCCACGCTGGCGCTGGTGACCGACTTTGATTGCTGGCATACCGGCCACGCGCCGGTGACGGCCGAGATGGCGATCGGCAACATGATGCACAACGCCGCCGGCGCACAGCAAGTACTGCGCGCCGCCATTCGCCGGCTGGCGGCGCAGGCCCCGGTCTCGCTGGCGCACACGGCACTGGCACAGGCGCTGGTCACGCCCGCGTCGGCGATGCCGGCGGCCACACGCGAGAAGCTGTTGCCGCTGCTGGAAAAATACCTGTAGCAAGATCACAGTCTTTTGTCATGCGCGCTGTCATCGCGCGACCAACCCCCATTTTGGAGTTACCCATGCTGCGTCCCGTCGTCCTGTTCCTTGTTGCCGCGCTGGCTTGTAGTAGCGCCTTTGCTGTCGACACGCTGCGCCTTGGCGTCGGCCTGTTCCAGCCCGACAAGGAAAAGAACGACGCGACCTATCGCCCGCTGGCCGAGTATCTGTCGAAAAAACTCGGCAAGCCGGTCGAATTGCGCACCGTCGATAGCTGGGAAGGGCTGGCCAAGTCGCTCGCCAATGGCGAAACCGATATCGCGCTGATGGGTCCGTGGGGTTATGTGCTGGCCAATCATTATTCCGGGGCGCAAGCGGTGGCGACCATTCTGTATGACGGCAAACCCGAGTATCGCGCGCTGATGATCACCCATCCCAAATCCGGCATCAACAGCCTGGCCGACCTGAAGGGACGCACCTTCGCCTTCGGTGACAAGGGCTCCACTTCGGGTTATCTGATCCCGACCCATCAGTTCCTGAAAATGGGTATTCCCGATCCCGAAAAATTCTTCAGCAAGGTGCTTTATACCAAACACCAGGCCATTGAAACGCAAGTCACGCGCGGTGAACTCGATGCCGGTGCCGACTACGACCGCAACCGCAATGCGATGATCGAACAGGGCTTGATCAAGGCCGCCGACAGCAAGATTTTCTGGACCTCGGCACCGTTGCCCAATGATGCCGTGGCGGTCAGCAGTGACCTGATGAAAGACAAGGCACTGGTCGCCCAATTGCAGGTCGCACTGGAGCAGGTGGGCACCGAACTCAAGACCAATCCGGCTTTGCTGCCAGCGCATTACACCGGTTTCGTGCGTAGTGACGACACGCTCTATCGTTCGATCCGCGACGCCGGCTTGGCGACGGGCAAGCTGCAACCGCGCAAGTAAGCGCCGATGCCGAGCTGGTCAGGGCGCACGCGCTTGTGGTTCTTTGCGTTGATGTATGGCGTGCTGATCGCGGCCAGCGCGATCAGTTTCGTGCGCGATGGCGATGTGCAGTTTGGCCGCAAGCCGCTGGAAAACCTGCTCAAGACCGCGCACGAATTGTCCCGCCCGAGCCTGCTCGATGCCTGGTTCGGCAATCCCCGCATCGAGTATCGCAATGACGCCGGCGTACTGCTGCGCGTCGACGACCAGCGCGCAACGGAGCAGCGCTATCTGGTCGGTCTTGCCAGCGCCATCTGGACCACGCTGAAAGTCGCCACGCTCGGCTCGCTGCTGGCGGCGCTGGCAGCGCTGCCATTCGGTCTGGTCGCGGCGCGCAATCTCGCGATGCCGCGCTGGCTGGCCACGCCGGCGCGCGGACTGCTCGACATCGCGCGGGCGATCCATGCGCTGGTGTTCGGCTTGCTGCTGGTGGGTATCATCGGACTCGGTCCGATGGCCGGCATTCTGGCTATCGCTTTTCATTCGTTCGGTACGTACGGCAAGCTCTATGCCGAAGCCATCGAGAACATCGACGAGCGCCTGATCGATTGCGGGCGGGTGATCGGCATGACGCCGCTGCAAACGGTCTGGCATGCTTTGCCACGCACGCTGCTGCCGCAGGGGCTGTCTATCCATCTGTACATCTGGGAATTCAACATGCGCGACTCGACCGTGCTTGGCTTGATCGGCGTCGGCGGACTCGGGCTGCTGGTGTCCGAGGCCGTATCGCTGTTCCAGTGGGGCCGACTGGCGACACTGCTGATTGCCATCGTCCTGCTGGTGACCTGTTTTGACCGGATTAGCCGGCGAGTACGAACGATTCTGGCGGCACGGTCACATTGAGGAAGCGGCTTTCGATTTCGCTGATGGCCTGCTGCAGGACATCGGCCCGCACCGGTCGGCTGAACAGGTAGCCCTGGCCGACCTGGCACCCGTGGGTTTTTAGCCATGTCATCTGGTCGACGGTTTCGATGCCTTCGGCGATCACGCCCATTTTCAGTGCCAGTCCCATGGCGAGGATTGCCAGGGTCAGTTTCTCGGCATTGCTGTCGTCGAGCATGCTCTGGGTGAACGACTGGTCGATTTTCAGATACTGCAACGGCAGCTTGCGCAGATGGCTTAGCGACGAATAGCCAGTGCCGAAATCATCCATGCTCATGCGGATGCCGCTGGCATGGAGCGCGTGCAGCACTTCGCGGGTCGGGTCGAGTTCACCCATCAGCGACGATTCGGTGATTTCGATTTCCAGCAGTTCGGGCGGGATCAGGAATTCTTCGAGCAGCGCGTTGAGATACCGGACCAGACCAGTCGACGCGATATCCTGCATCGACAGGTTGATCGCGACCGGCAAGTCGGCATGTCCTTGCTCACGCCAGCGCGCCTGAGAGGCGATGGCATGCCGCATGACCCAGCGGCTGATGTGCACGATCTGGCCGCTGCGCTCGGCAATCGGGATAAACATGGCAGGCGAAATCGGACCACGCACCGGATGTTCCCAGCGCACCAGCGCTTCCATGCCAACCACCCTGAAGCTGGTCAGGTCGACCTTGGGCTGGAACACCAGCGACAGTTCATTGTTGTTGACCGCACGCGCCAGATCGCGTTCGAGCTGGTAGCCGTTGATTTGCTCGGACTCCATCGCCGGATCGAAGACGACGCTGCGCGAGCGCCCGTTTGCCTTGGCCTGATAGAGCGCCAGGTCGGCCCGGCGCAGCAAGTCCGCCACCGTCTGTCCATGCAGTGGCGGTATCGCAATCCCGACCGAAATACCGATGGTCAGCTGCTGATCGTTGAGCAGGACCGGTGCAGCGACCGCCTGGTGCAGGCGCTCGACCACGCTCAGAACCAGCGTCGGATCGGCTTGCGGCAGGCGCATCAGCAGCATGAATTCGTCACCACCAAGGCGCGCCAGCAAATCGAATTCGCGTACCGCCGATGCCAGTCGCAGACTCAGTTCCTGCAACACCTGGTCGCCGGCTGCATGGCCGTAGTTGTCATTGATGCGCTTGAAGTGATCGATATCGAGCAGGATCAGGGCCGAGTTGAACTTGCCATGTTCAAGCCATCCAGTGACTTCGTCTTCCATCGCGCGCCGGTTGAACAGGCCGGTCAGCGGATCATGGTGGGCGCGCCATTGCAGCTTGCGATGTAACACCTCGTTGGCCTGGATCTGGCGCACGTCACTGAGGATGTACAGCAGCTTCTCCAGTGCCACCTCCTCGATGATGTTCCATTCTTGCGAGCGTCCGACGATCGACTGCTGCCATTCGGAAAACGAGCGACGCGGTTCCAGTTGCCGCCTTCCATCCGGCAGCACGACGGTATTTTTTTCTGGCTTGCCGGCCCAGCGCACTTGCTTGATCTGTTCCCGCCGCAGCAGGCAGCAAAACACCGGCTGTGGTCCGGCACGCTGTACCAGCATCAGTCCGGCGGCATCCGGCAGTGTCGTCAGGCGTGCCAGCGACGGTCCCGGCAAGCGGTCCCAGGTCCGGGTCGTGATCGTATCGTGCGCCACATCGGCATCTTGCGCGGTCAATGCACTGATTTCGCCGAGAACGTCTGCCGTCGATCCGATTTGCCGGTCAGTGCTGCCGACATACAGTACCTCGTCGATCTGCACGCCCAGTCCACTGGCACTGAATGCCGCCAGCAATTGCGGCAGACGTGCTGCCAGGACCTGGGGGATGTTGCCGATCAGGATCAGTTGCTGCTGCAGGCTGGCGAGCAGTTCCTCGAGATGGCGGCGGTGCGCCGCTTCTTCCCGTTCGCACAGCGCAGCGATGCGGATGCTGGCCACTTCGGCGACCAGTTCGCAGAGCTGACGCAAGCCATCACGGACCTGATAAGGAGGAACTTTCGGCGCATGGTGGTGACAGCTGATCAACCCCCACAACTGGCCATCGTTGATGATCGACAGGGTCATCGTTGCGCGTACGCGCATGTTGCGCAGGTAGCACAGGTGCACGGGCGACAGGCTTCGCAGCAAGCTGTGGCTCTGGTCCAGTATCCGCGCAGGTGGCAATAAGGTATCGGCCTCGGCATCGACGTCGACCAGGATGCGCAGGGTATTGGTCAGGTAGAGCTGGCGTGCCTGACTCGGGATGTCGCTGGCCGGGAAGCGCAATCCCAGATACTGTGTTTCATAGCCGCTGGCAGTGTGTTCGGCGATGACTTCACCGCAACCGTCTGACAAAAAACGATAAATCATGACCCGGTCGAACTGGCTCAAGCGCTGGACCGATTCCACACACTCCTGACAAAAGGAGGTGAGGCTATCGGCCTGACGCAGTTGCGACATGGTGTTGGTGATGTCGGCAAACAGACGATTCTGTCGCACCGGCTCTTCGGCAGCGCTGTCCAGCGGCAGCCATTCAAGCAGGATCATGTCGCCTGAACGGTGACCGAGACATTCCCATGCATTTTTACCGATGCGATGATCTTTGCCGGTGGCCGATGCCATGCGCGGATGCCACGGCAGGATCAGCGGATCCGACGTCGGCAGATCGGCCAGCAGGTGGCTGCCGGTACCATCGACCCAGTCAACCAGCGCGCTGCCGAGCATCGTGCCTGCCTCCGTCAGGCCGGACCAGTGGCGCGTGATGCCGCTCGATACCTGGACGATCTGTGCGCTCGCCAGATCCACGACCATCACGAACCCGTGCGGCTGCACAGTGCCGAGCAGATGGATGGGTTCCTGTGCACAGGATTGTTCCAGCTCGGACGAGATCGAATGGTTCGGGTGGTTCATGCGGTCTGCTCTCCGACAGCGAAGTGTGGAAGATTAATCAGGCCGGAAATGAATTTCCGGGTTTTGGGTTTATTTAATAATAACCGTATGTAGATAACTTATTGCAATTAAGAATTACAATTTTTGGGGGCAGGTCAATTTGATGTGCGTCGTCGTTCTGCTTGTAAGGCGTGTTGCGCCAGAGCGACCAAGCTCTACTTTGCCGTTTCGGTTTATCCTGACCGCTGTTGCACTTTGAGGATCACTTATGCACGCAACACTTCCTTTGCTAGTTGCTACCGACTTTCCGGCGCTGCGACGCCACCGTCCCGATACCCTGCAAATCAATCTGGGCACTACCTGCAATCAGTCCTGCCTGCACTGCCACGTCAATGCCGGCCCGACCCGCACCGAGCAGATGGATCGCGCCACGATCGAGCAAGTGCTCGACGTGCTGCGCCAGGGCACCATCCGCACCATTGATCTGACCGGCGGCGCGCCGGAGATGAATCAGCATTTTCGGCTGCTGGTCGAACAGGCCCGCGCGCTCGGCGTGGCCGTCATCGACCGCTGCAACCTGACCATTCTCGAAGAACCCGGCTACGAAGAATTCGCCGGCTTCCTCGCCGCGCAGCAGGTCCACATCGTCGCGTCGCTGCCGTGCTACAGCGAAGACAACGTCGACAAGCAGCGCGGCGACGGTACTTTCGTCAGCAGCATCCGCATGCTGCAGCGCCTCAATGCGCTCGGTTATGGCGACCCCGACGGCGCACTGCAGCTCGATCTGGTCTACAACCCGCAAGGGCCGGTGCTGCCGCCGTCGCAGGCCGGCCTGAAAAAAGACTATGACCATTTCCTGGGCGAGCAATTCGGCATCCGTTTCAACGACCTGTTCACGATCACCAACATGCCGATCCAGCGCTTCGGCAGCACGCTCATTTCAAAAGGCCAGTTCCACGATTACATGGACTTGCTGCGCTCGGCCCATCAGGACGCCAATCTGGCCGGCGTGATGTGCCGCTCGCTGCTCTCCGTGGATCATCTGGGGTATCTGTATGACTGCGATTTCAACCAGATGCTGGGCTTGCCCTTGAGCCAGCCCGGCAAAGGGCGGCGACATCTGACCGACTTGCTGGAGGTGTCGCTGGAAGGCAATCCGATCAAGGTCGCCAATCATTGCTGGGGCTGCACCGCCGGTGCCGGTAGCAGTTGCAGTGGAGCGCTGGCTTGATGCCGCTGGCGGTACCGCGCGCCGGGCGCAATTGCCCGACCGGGTACGCCTATGGCGCGGCGGTCTTTGCCCGCGAACCCGATTTGTCAGCGCAGACGTTGTACGTGATCGGCGGGCTGTACGGCAATGCCCAGGCACTTGACGTGATCGAGTCGCTGGCCGCGCGCGAGGAGGAGCCGCCGCAACTGGTGTTCAACGGGGACTTTCACTGGTTCGATACCGATCCGGCGATCTTTGCCAACATCCATGCGCGGGTGCTGCGGCACGCGGCATTGCGTGGCAATGTCGAGACCGAACTGGCCGCCGACGATGAAACCGCCGGTTGCGGTTGCGGCTATCTCGACACGGTCAGCGATGACGTGGTCGCGCATTCGAACCAGATCATCGTCGCGCTGCGGGCCAGCGCGCAGCGTGCGCTGGGTGACCGGCGCGGTGCGATGGCCGCGCTGCCGATGCACCTGCTGGCGACCGTTGGCAAGGCCCGCATCGGCATTGTGCATGGCGATGCGACGACACTGGCCGGCTGGGACTTTTCTCGCGAGCGGCTCGATGATCCGGCCCGGCGTGCCATCAACG
>CANFED010000120.1 GCA_947445995.1 Oxalobacteraceae bacterium
CAACTTCACCACCTCATTTCGGACATCACCGGCGTGACCGGAATGGCGATCATTCGTGCCATCGTCGCCGGCGAACGTGATCCCGCGGTACTGGCTGCCTGCCGGAATCGCTTGTGCAAGGCGAGTGAAGAGACGGTGCGTGCAGCACTGGTGGGAAACTATCAACCCGAGCACGTCTTTGCCCTGAGCCAGGCGCTGCGGCTTTACGACTTTTATCAAACCTGTATCGCTGAATGTGATGTCCAGATTGAACAGGTGGTGGCGGCACTGAATCTGGAGCGGCCTATCCCGGAAGCGCCGTTGCCAAAGCCAAAGCACAGGACAAAGCAGCCCAATGAAGTCAAATTTGATGTGCGCAGCGCTCTGTATCAACTTACCGGAACCGACCTGACGCAAATTCACGGAATTGGCCCGTTTCTCGCGCTGCGATTGGTGGCGGAATGCGGAACGGATTTATCGCGCTGGAAGAGTGCCAAGCATTTCACGTCGTGGCTGGCGCTGGTGCCAGGCTGCAAAATCAGCGGTGGCAAAGTGCTTTCGGCGCATACGCGCAAGACGTCAAACCGGATTGCCGCACATTTGCGCTTGGCCGCGGTGACCGTGGGGCGGACCAGCACTGCATTGGGCGCCTTTTACCGACGACTAGCTGCGCGGGTCGGCAAGGCAAAGGCCGTCACGGCCACCGCCCGGAAAATTGCGGTTCATTTTTACAATGCCATGCGATTCGGCGTCGCGTACAAGGATTCCGGTGCGGATCAGTATGAGCAGCAATACCGGGACCGCATCGTCAAACAATTACATCGGCGTGCGGCTGAATTCGGTTTCGTCTTGTCCGCAAGAGAAGCGCCATTACCGGTAGCGAGTTGAGGGGGTGTTTCTCAGGAGGCCTCGGCCTTCTTTGCCTGGGAACTGAAGTGAGCTATGCGCTGATTTCACGACTGCAATTATGAAATTTCCAGAAAGTATCTGTTCATGCGGAAAAATGAATGACAGGCATTTTTCTGGCAATGTGGGAAAACCTCACCCTTGAAAGAGGGGCGAGAGTATCGCTCAACCGTAACAATTCACAGCGCGCGCGTGGCCCTCATTTGAACCACGCCCCTTGAACGATATCTCTGTAACTAAGTGTTCCGGATGCGCCCGAGACCACCGCTGATTTCGAGCTCGGTGCCGAACGCTGCAGATAAATCTTTCAGTCGGGTAAGAATACGCAAGCCATCGACGTCGTTGGCTAGACGAGGGATGCCCCGGTCTGCATCACGGCTGTCGCCCCAATGCATTTCAATCGGGTGCAGCACGACTTCGATCAAACGGCCATCAGGATGGAAACGATTGATCGCGACCACGCTCTCGTACCATATCTGGTCCTTGAATACGCCGAACATGCGGCGATGCTCCATGAACTCGGCTTCAGTCATGCTGCCGGGGTCGACCTTGTCCTTTTCATACTCATCGCGTGTGATCGGCTGCTGGGTATTTTCCATGAAAAAGAAATTGCCGAGCGAGTAGAAGATCGGACGATTGCGGTAGATTTCGATACCACGCAATTGGTGCGGGCCGTGTCCGATGAACATATCGGCACCATTGTCGATATACGCGCGCGCCACCGTTGGCATGAAGTCCGGCGGTTCTTGGCTGTAGTTGCCCGGCTCATGGGTATGCATGGAGGCGATGGCGAAGTCAGCGCATTGCTTGCCCTGGCGAACGTTGTCGATGATGTCCTTCTGGTCGCGCGCGTCCACCGCGAACGTGAACTCAACCTTGTCGCCGACCTTGTCGTCGCTCTTGTACTTTGCATCGAACAAGGTCACGGTCTGGTTGCGGGCATCAGTCGCCAGGACCGATTCACGCATATTCCCCTTGGGCAGACCGTCGCGGATCTGGGCCAGCACGGAAAAGCGCTCGGGCGACACTTTTGCATAGCGAATAGTGCGCAAGGCATTCAATCCCGGACGACCTGGGATCTGGCCCAGCGGATTGATCGCCCGCGCATTGACTTCGAAGCGCGACGCGATGGCAACCAAGGCGACCCGCGCGGCGGCCGTGCTCAAGTACTGTGGAGCACGCGCCTGTGCCAGTGTTTCACCGGTGCCGGCGTGCATTACGCCCGCTTCCTCGAACAGCTTGGCGGTGTAGCGCATGCCTTCCACGCCCCAATCGGTAGTGTGGTTGTTGGCAAGACTCACGCAGTCGAATCCCATTTGCTTGAGGTCGGCCGCTACGGCTGGCGTGCTGATCAGCCAGGAACCGCCTGATAGGGCTGACGGATGGCCGCCAAACTTGCGCAAGTCGATCGCTGTACCCTCGAAGTTGCCGAACGCCAGATCACTATTTCTGAGCAGGTCGAGCAACTCGGGTGACTCTGCATTCAAGCGTGGATATAGCGAATCGCTGATAATTAAGTCACCGACTGCTGCCACCGTGTAACCCTGCGGCACATTGGCGTCCATCCAGTTTGGCAGGACATCGCCCTCCGGGTGGGGGGGCTGCGCACCGGTCGATGCTGTTGCAGCATGTTGTTGCTTGTAATTCATGGCAGAACCTTACAAATTAATAATGTCTCGAAGCTGCGTGATCTCAATCAGGCTGCTCGACCTGCCTGCGCACCCAGCACATCCCAGCAGGTGCGCGACAGGCGCGCCATGGTGGTGAATGCAGAATAGAAGCCTGGCAAGCCGTCCGGCATGGTCACTGGAACCTGGTCGGTATAGACCGTGATGATGTAGAGAGGCTGCCCGTCTCTATAGACAATGCCACCGTCCATCCTGCCGCGCTTGCCCGTGCCACCCTTGTGCGCAACCTTGGCGTCAAAAGGCAGCATGGCAGAAATCTTGTTGCGCAACTTCTGCCAGCTCAGTACCTCGATTGCAAAAGCGCACAACTCCATGGTGCAGCCAATGCGTGCAGCTGCTTCGGCATTGCCGGCACCTTTCAGGATCGCCTGATACAGCAAGCCTTGATCGGTGGCGCTGATGACGGTTACCTCGTCCAGCGCATGGTCGATCGGCATGTTCGGGGCCGGCACATTGGTTCGGTGTACCGTATCTTTCATGCCAACGATCTGGCAAAACTCATTGATCTCGCCCAGTGTGATGCGCTCGAGGACCATGCCGGTGCAGACGTTATCGCTGATGATGATCATCTGCACCAGCGCATCGCGCAGACTGATGGTGAAACCTGGTGTGAGATATTTGAACGTTCCCGACATGACGTTCTTGCGCAAGCGTTCTTCATACACGATCGGTTCATCAAGCGACAGGCGTCCGCTATGAACCGCGCGCAGCACTGCCATGAGAATTGCGGTCTTGCGGGTGCTGCCCGATGGGTAAGCCACGTGGCCGCCGCGATCGGCTTGCGCACCGGTCACTAGATCTTTCACGTACCACGAGACGGTGTAAGGCTGTTCCGCGCAAATGGCGTTGAGCGCCTGGACCAGTCCAGGATTCAATTCAGTTTGTTTTTCAATACTTTCAGCCGTGCTCATTACGATTCCTTTTGCGGTTGTACTTGGGTTTCTACATATTTTTGGAGCAATTGCAAGAAGCGTTGAATGTTGTTCTGCAGTTTCTCGAAGCCGGAATTTTTTTCAAATGTAGTTTCATCCATGTACAGGCTGCGCTTGATTTCGACTTGTATGCTGTGCCGACCCTCACTAGGCACGCCATACGAGCGCACGATATGGGCACCCTCATACGGGCTGTTGATCGAGGTGACGTAACCCATCTGGGAAAACTGTTCTGCCACCCAGGAAGTGAAACTGCTGCTGGCTGATTTGCCTTTTAAATCACTGATGACGAAGTCCGGGCGTTCGATGCCGTTGTCGATGTTCATGCCATTGCCGACCGACTTCATCGAATGGCAATCGATATGCCAGACGCTGCCGAATTGCTCGTGGGCGTGGTTCACCAGCGAGCGGAGTTGTCCATGATACGGATTATAGAAATCATCAAGTCGATGCTGGATTTCGCCGATCGAAATTTTCCCCTCGTACATTGGCACGCCAGGTAATGCGTTGGTGCGAATCAGTCCCATGCCGCGGCCGCAGGCAGCGGAAGGATTCAAAGGAACGGGCCACGGCTGATCCAGCAATCCGGCATCGATATCATCCGGGGCGCGGTTAGGGTCGATGTAGGAGCGCGGAAAACGCGCAGCCAGAAGCGAGGCGCCTATCGAATGTGCGCTCCCCCACAATTCATCCACAAACGCATCCCAGGTCGTGCGCAGTGAATTGGTGTCGGCGATGATGCCGGAATTGGCGGGATATTCCATGCCGCTGTGCGGCGAATCGATCACCACGGGAATGGCCGGGATCTGGCTCGAAGGTGTGGTGAGATTCAACACGCCGGTGATTGATTTCATCATGTTGTTATTCGGTGTAAAAAAAAGTCGACCTGACGAAATGGTAATTCGCCCGGAATCGGCGGGTTCAAACAGCCATCTGGGTATTCAGATGGCAGGCGGACCAATGCCGTGGAGCGATTTCGATGAATTCGGGACGCTCCACGTTGCACACCGGCATGGCACGCGGGCAGCGCGGATGGAAAGTGCATCCACAAGGCGGGTTCAGCGGACTTGGTAGCTCGCCCTGGATAGGGCGATGCTCGACGACCCTGGCATCCAGACGTGGCGCATCGGCAATCAAGGCCTGAGTGTAAGGATGATTTGCCCGCACAAAGATGTCGGTGGTGTCGGCCAATTCGATGATACGTCCCAGATACATGATTGCCACCCGGTCCGCGACATACTCCACCACCGCCAGATTGTGGCTGATGAACAGGTAGGTCAAGCCCTTGCTATCACGCAGGTCCATGAACAGGTTCAGGATTTGTGCCTGCACCGAGACGTCCAGTGCCGAAACGGCTTCGTCGCAGATGATGAACTTTGGATTCAATGACAGCGCGCGCGCAATGGCAATACGCTGACGCTGGCCGCCCGAAAACTGATGCGGGAAACGCGACGCATAGCTGGGGTCCAGTCCGACCTGGCGCAGCAGGTCCCTGACGAATTGTGGTGCCTCTTTCTTCGTTACCAAGCCGTGAAAGAGCGCCGCCTCGCTGATGATTTCCGCGACTCGCTGCCGCGGATTGACGGAAGCATAGGGGTTCTGGAACACCATCTGGGTGTCCAGATGATTCCTGACGTCGGCTTTGCCTATATCGCGGCCATTGACCGTGATCGATCCGGCAGTCGGCGGCAATAATCCCGCCACAAGGCGACCCACGGTTGATTTGCCGCAGCCCGATTCACCGACCAGGCCCATCACTTCGCCCTGAGCTACGGAAAGGGACACTTCATTGACGGCATAGACCGTAACAGGTGGAGTGCCACCCAGGCCGAGCGCACCGGTTGCGCGCGAAATTACACTGCGCTTGGCGCTAAAGCTTTTAGACAGCGCATTTGTGTTTAGCATCATGGTCATAATCAAGCCAAAGGGTGAAAACAGCGATATTCGCGTTCGCCGACCGTCACTGCGGGAGGGGTCTGAAGACAGGTTGCATCGGCACGGCCGCAGCGCGGCGCAAATGTGCACCCGGGTGGCAATGACAATAACGGCGGCGTTGCACCCGGAATGGAGTGCAGGCGCTTGCCCCGGCTACCACCGTGGGGCAGGGAGTCGATCAGGCCGCGGGTGTAGTGATGCAGAGGATTGGCGATCACGTCGGACACCGGGCCGCGTTCGATCACCCGCCCGGCGTACATCACGCACAGATCGTCGGCCAGATCCTTCACCACGCTGATATCGTGGGAAATCCAGATCAACGCGGTACCGGTTTCGCGCGCCAGGTTCTTCATCTCGTACAGGATCTGCGCCTGAATTGTGACGTCGAGCGCCGTGGTCGGTTCGTCGGCGACGATGATGTCGGGATTGTTGATTATTGCGTTGGCAATGGCTACACGCTGGCGCATGCCTCCGGAGAGCTCGTGGGGATAGGCACGCATGCGTTCTCCGGGCGCCGGAATGCCGACCCGCTTGAGGGCATCCAAAACCCGTTGCTCGATTTCGCTTTTGCCAGCCTTAGAGTGGATGGCAATTGTTTCACCCAGCTGCTCGCCAATACGCATGACGGGATTGAGCGACATCATCGGATCCTGGAACACCATGGCAATCCGGTCACCGCGCAATTCGTTCCAGCGTTTGGTATTGGCGTTGCGCAGGTTTTCACCCTTGAACAGGATTTCGCCACCGACGATGCGTCCCGGATCATCGACCAGGTTCATGAGCGAGTACGCAGTTACCGATTTTCCCGACCCCGACTCACCGACGATACCCAGGACGCGTCCACGTTCGAGTGTGAAGGAAACCTGGTCCAGCGCACGTGCAACACCTTCACGGGTGTGGAATTCAGTGACGAGTTGTTTGACTTCTAGCAGTGACATGTCGGTTCCTTACGCGTCAATCTTTGGGTTGAGCACCACGCGCAAACGATCGCCGACCAGGCTGATGGAGACCACCAGTAAAAACAGAGCGATGCCGGGGAATACGCTGATCCAGTATTGGTTCGAGAGCATGTAATCAAAGCCGTTCGAGATCAGCAGACCTAGTGAAGGTTTGGTCTGTGGCAAACCGATGCCGAGAAAGCTCATCGTTGCTTCCAGAGTGATCGCGGCGGCCATCTGATTGGTTGTAGTGACCACCAGCGGCGCCATGCAATTTGGCAGGATGTGGCGGAACATGATGCGCCTTGGAGGCAGACCCTGTCCTTGTGCTGCTTCGACGTAGTCCTTGCTGCGCTCAACCATTGCCGAACCCCGTACATTGCGCGCAAAGATAGCCCATTGCACTAGCACGAGTGCCATCAAGGTCTTGTCCAAACCTTGACCCAACACGGCCAGCAACACCAGCGCCACCAGAATAGTCGGCACACTGAGTTGCACATCGACGATCCGCATGAGCACGGCATCCACCTTGCCACCAGCAAAGGCAGCCAGCAATCCAACGCTGGTACCAATCATCAGGGCAAACAGGGCGCTTGAAACACCAATTCCGAGGCTGATGCGCAGGCCGTACAAGATTGCGCTGAGCATGTCGCGGCCAGCGCCATCAGTGCCGAGAAGGTAAACGATACTGCCGTCTGTACTGTGTGCGCCTGGTTTATGTTCGGCTTCGGCAATCGAAACCTTGCTAAGATCATAAGGATCTTGCGGCGCAATGAGCGGTGCAATCAGGGCGGCGATCATCAGCAGTATCAGCAGCGCAGCAGCGATGCTGCCTGTTATACCGCGACAGAAACGCCGGCACAGCTGACGCAATATCGACTCAGCAGGCGGTATCGTTTCTGTCGCTGTAAAACAGGCAGCCGCGAGCTGCTGGCCTCCAGCGATCTCGGGAGAATGCAAAGGCTTGAAGCCATTAGGCGAATTCATGAATGATATAAGGTAAAAGGAATAAATCCAGCGGAGAGGGAGCTTACGCTCCTGCGCGGGTACGCAGCCTTGGATCAAGGATCAGGTACAGCATGTCAACTGCAAAATTGATGAAGACAAACATGACGAGGACGACCATCAGGTAAGCCACGACCACCGGGCGGTCCAACTGAAGCACCGAGTCGATGAGCAGTTTGCCCATGCCTGGCCAGGCAAAGATGGTTTCAGTAATGAGTGAAAATGCAATCAGATGGCCCAATTCGATACCAATCACCGTTACGATGGGGATCATGACATTCGGCGCTATGTGTTTGCGCATCAACCGCCATGAGCCGGCGCCCTTGGCGCGGGCGAATTTCACATATTCCTGGCCTGCCACTTCGCGCGTCCCTGCTTCTGTCATGCGCAATATCAGCGCGACGTTATGTACGGCCAATGTCAATGCGGGCATGACCATATGCTTGAAGCCGTCAATCGTAAGGAAGCTGACGTCGATACCGAGGAGATTGGCGGTTGTGCCACGTCCGCCGGAGGGAAGCCATTGGAGATTGACTGAAAACACGAGAATCAGGATCAAGCCCAGCCAGAAAAC
Organism: Oxalobacteraceae bacterium; assembly: GCA_947445995.1. GTDB lineage: Bacteria > Pseudomonadota > Gammaproteobacteria > Burkholderiales > Burkholderiaceae_D > Actimicrobium. The sequence continues at coordinate 7,958 of CANFED010000120.1, forward strand.
CGGAACGGTCACGCCGAGAATCGACAAGCTCATGGCGATCTTGTGCACGCGGCTATTTGGTTTGAGTCCACACCAGATGCCGAACGGGATGCCGATCACTGCCGAGAGCAACAGTGCCAGTACCGCAAGCTCCAGCGTAGCCGGCATGCGTTCCAGGATCAGGCCGATTGCCGGACGGTTGAATACAAACGAATTACCCAGGTCGCCATGCAAGGCATTGACCAGGAACTTCCAATACTGCAGCGAAATCGGTAGGTCGAGACCCAGCGCATGCGATGCGCGGGCGATTTCGCTGACGGACGCATCCGGTGCAACCAGCAAATGGATCGGATCCCCGACCAGGTTGATGCCTACAAATGCCAAGATTGAAATAATGAAGACTACCAGGATGCTTTGTAGCGCACGCTTGACCAACATCTCGAACATGATTTGCCTTCAGTTATTTTTGTTCGCCGCTTAGTAGAGAACAGGAGACGCTAATGCCTCTCCCATACATGGATCAACGCTTCGAAATCAAGGTGCGGTACGAATATCCATCGCCATGGTGAATCCATCGGCGCGTGGTTGCATCGTCAGACCTTTGCGCATTGCCCAGGTGGCATTGACGTGATGAAGAGGAATGAGTGCACCATCTTCTTCTGCCAGCTTCAAAGCCTGCTTTTGCAGCGCCTCACGTGCCTTTTCATCCGACGTCCGCGCAGCTTTTACAATTAGCTCGTCAACTTGTTTGTTCGAATAACGGCCGTAGTTGCTTACGCCAGCAGACGCTTTTATATCGTTCGAATGAATGGTGGACAGCAGGCCGGTCAGGGAGTCGCCAGTGACTGCACCATTACCGACGAGGAATACGCTAAATTCAGGTTCACCGTTCGGGCCGCCGCCAAAGGCCCGGCCTTGAAACACGGCAAATGGCATGGTGCTGACTTCGGTCTTGACGCCAGCCTGGCTGTATTGCTGAGCCAGTGCTTCGCATACCTTTGCATCATTGATATAACGGTTGTTCGGGCAATGGATCGTCATGTGGAAACCGTTCGGATAACCGGCTTCGGCCAGTAGCGTCTTGGCCTTCGCAAGATCATAGGCAGGCAGCGTCAGGGTGGGGTCGTAGCCAAAGAAACCCTTCGGGACCAGTTGCTCTGAAATCGTCGCATCGCCCTTCATCAAAAACTTCACGATGGCAGTGCGGTTAGTAGCAGTCAGCAGCGCCCGGCGTACCTTGGGGTTGCGCAGCGGATTCGGGATTGGCTGGCCTTCATTGCTCTTGATAAATGGCGAAGTTTCACGAAACTGGTCCAGCGCAAGGTAGTTCAACATGTAAGACGTCGTCGAAACCAGCTGGAAATTCTTGAGTGACTCGGAAAGCGTCGAATTGGTATCGTTAATGATGTCAACGGAACCTGACAGCAGCGCTGCGGCACGTGCCGGTTCGCGTGGGATGAACTGGAATGTGACGGCGTCCCATGGTTCCTTGACACCCCAGTAGGTTGGGTTACGAACCAGAACGATCCGTTGCCCATTTGCCCAACTTTGGAATTTATAAGGGCCGGTACCAATTGCCGTCTTGCCCGTAGCAAAGCTTTCTTCATTCTCAGCACCGATCGACTTCGGCAGAATGGCGATCAGGCCAAGATTGTCCGGAAGTGCTGGGCTGACATCCTTGGTTTTCACTACAACGGTCAAGGGACCGGTAACGGAAATAGATTCCACGTCCTTCAGATAACTACGGAAAGTGCGTGGGCCGGTCAGATTCATCGCACGTTCGATGGAAAATTTGACGTCTTCGGCCGACATCTTAGCTCCATTCTGGAACAGGACGTTTGGACGTAGCGTGAATTCCCAGGAAGTGGGTGTCGCTGCGCGCCAGGAGAGCGCCAGACTAGGTTTGGGACGTAGTTGCGCATCCTGCAGCACCAGCGAATCATAGACGTGTGCCCAGATGTTCCGGTTGGCACCGTTCAAAACATGCGGATCAGCAGAGGTAATTTCGGCTTTGAAGCCGATTTTCAGGTCCGCAGCGTGTGAACCCTGGGCTGAGAGGCTCAGCAGAGCGGCTAATACAACGCCAAGCCAGTGCATCGATTTCAAAACACTGTCCGAACTTATTTTCAACGCAGATTTTATAGAGCGAAAAAATGCTGTGAGCGATGAAATGAACCGAAAAGAGTAGGCAAACATGGCGTTCCCGTATTTAAAAATCAATATTATTAATTCGCTGTTTCATTGAGAGAAACAATATATCGACGAGCGATACGCGTCAAGAAAATTAATTGTTTTTTAAATATTTTTAGCGACTTGTTTGCAACGGTCTTTGTGCACTTCAAAGTTGAAGGCGACGGTCGCCTAACCCCTGCCTGATCATGCTGCCATTTTTTGATTGTGAACGGACTTTGGGGGGGGCGGTGGTCAGCATGCGATTTAGCACAGCGATACCGATGGCAGCCGCTGTTCGTGCGCCACAAAGTTTGATAGATGGGCGCGCTATCGTAGGCACCATTGGCGATGTTTTTTTTCTATCTCTTCATCGATCTGCGCCAGC
>CANFED010000121.1 GCA_947445995.1 Oxalobacteraceae bacterium
CGATCCAGAATCACGTGCTACGTCTTTCCTTTCCCTGGGGCTGTGTACGCCGCAGCTGGTTCGGACATGGCTGCGAGACAGTGCTTCCACCATGCGGCTGAACTCGATCCACTTAATGGGTATGCTTTCGCCTTACTAGCCTACGAATTGCCCGGAACCGATTGCGTCGAGGTAAACGGTGTGTCTATGAACGCACTACAGTGCTACCTCAAGGCGGCGGAGCTCGAGCCAGAGTGCGCGTCGGCTTTTGTCGGACTAGGCAAAGAATTAATCGGAAGCAATAGCATTGATGTCAACGGTGTGTCTATGACTCAGCGCGACTGCTACCAGAGGGCATTGAAAATCAATCCTAACTCCACCGATGCGCAAACTGAATTGCAACGCCTCGATCAAGCAGACGCCGCCCCAGCGGGGCCCACCGCAACCGTTGCGCTGCCAGCAACCACACCACCTGTTCAACAGACCCCCTCACCCCAGACCAATTCCGTCGCCTCGAGCAACTACTAGACGCCGACGCCCCACTGCAGCAAGCAACCTACACCCCAGAAGATCGCATCAATGTGCTCGCACTACTGTCAATGCGGGATGCCATCGAAACCGCGGTCAGCCAGCCCGCTGCAACAATACCCCGCGAAGAGATGGACAAGCTGATCGCGTTCATGCAAATCAAGTTCGGGGATGACCGGGAAAAACAGCAGTGGGAGGCCGAGATCAACGCGCTGAAAACGCATTACCGGGACACCGCCAAAAGTGGATTGATGTTCTACAACCTGCTGTCCAAAACCTTTATCAGCCTGCACGACAACGCGCCGCAGTTGACCTCCGGCGCTGCAAACATCCGCCCCGGCCTGTCGTCGTCGAAGGCGGCGACGGCTGGTGCAGCGTTCAGCGTGCTCGAAATCGTGCCGATGGTCGACAATCCGCTGACCGCCATGGCAGGCAAGGCCTTCAGCAAAATCGATGAGAATCTCGTCACGCAAAAACTGCTGGTCGGGCTCGACAAGATGGCAACGACCGACGATGCCGGCACGCCGCTGCAGCAGCGAGCGACCATGCAACGACTCACGCATGCGCTGGTGTACCGGCTGGCATTGCACCACTGCGAGAAACTGCAGTCGGATGCAGGCAAGGCGAAGACGGCAGTCAATGCCGCCATCGGCACGAACAACCGCAGCATCAACAGTTTTCGTAACTATGCCCAGAAAATAACCAACGCGATCATGAAACCGGACGAAACCTTCAACGATCCCGGGCTTGAGGATGTCGTCACTAGTCTGCTCACAGCGGCGCTGACCGGGGCCACGCGTACGCAAGACAGGGCCAGAGTTAAAGCTCGGCTGCTTGGTGAAAAACACCAGCAGATCATCAGCAACCTGGTGGTGCCGGCGGGTCACGTGGCGATCGCACCTCAGCCGATTACTGCGTCGGTCACTACGGTGCGCTTGCTGCCCCGCAACGCGACATGGATCAGGCCGACGGCGGCACTGCTGCCGGAAGTGATCAGCGAGATGGCCATTCAGGAACCGCCGCTGGATGAACCTGTCACGCCGAAAACACAGCGCTTGCTGCACAAAATGTACCGATCATCGGATGAAGAGAAAGTCAGGGATGCAGGGGACAGGCTTGAAGCGCGCATGCAGATGAAACAAGTGATGCAACAGAACGAGCAGTTGCGCTTGGATAACGACCAACTGCGCGTGACAGTTGATCAGCTGCAAGCCGATGCGCGCAACCCTGATCGCGAACAGCAAATGCTGCAGGACGCGCATCGTCTGCAAAACGAAATGCGCGTGCTGACAAGGAAAGTGAGCACGCTGGAGCAAGAGACCGGTGTCGGCACGTCATCTGACGACGGCCTGATAGCAGCGCTGATGCCACCTCCACGCCACGGCCGGTTAACGCAGGGTCAGGATATCGAGATCGCGGAATTGAACGCGCGCGCCGATGACCACGCCCAGAGGATTGACGTACTGCAGGGTATTGCGGGCATCGCTCAGATACCGCCTCCCGCGCCGGGTCCGAACGAGAACAACAACCGCCGTCGGCTTTTCGGGAATTTGTGGAACAGGGAGGGCCGCCGATAATCGCCTGTGCACACGCAATGCCGTGCGAGACGGTGCCACAGATGTTGATGCGGGAGTAACGGGTAACGAAAAGGACCGCATCAGTGACACCGTCAATCGGTGGATTTAACAGTCGCGTAGGGCGCGATAACCGCAGGGCATTGCACCGAATGGTCAGCCAACTCCGGGAGCTAGTTGCGCAGCGCTGACATCTACCGCATGTACTCACCGACTTTGCTCCCCATAATTCGCAAGCAGGGACCGTGTCATGCCCACAGTCAGTGACACCTGCGTGCCAAACAAGCCGTCTACTTTGCGGGACTCGCACTGATAAAAGGTAAAGGTACCGATGCACTCATCATGGTCGGCAACTTGCCGTCCCACTTCTCGATGGCCTTCGCCTGATTCTCGTTTTCACGCAGGCGAAGTAACTCCGGCGTGACTTGCGCGCGCTGGAGTGCCAGTGAGTCGGCCTCTGCGCGCGCCCGCGAAATTTTCTGCCGCCCTTCCACGTCGATACGCTGAAGGTCACGCTCGGCTTTCATCTTGAGCTGATCGGCGGTTGTTTTGGCCTCAATGGCTTCATTAAAAGTCCGGCTGAAATTGAAGTTGACGATAGAAAATTCATCTACGATCAGCCCGTGCCTGGTCATGCGTTCCTTGAGCGCAGACACAATGCTGTCACGCACCTCGGATCGTCGTGAAATCAGCTCTTCGGCAGTGAATCTCGCCGTCACCGCTTTGACGGCCTCTTGTACGCTCGGAACAATGATGCGCTCGCCAGGCTCATTGCCCAGATCCCGAAATACTGAGACGACCGCGTCCGGCCGCACGTGATAATTGATTGCCACCTTGGTATGCACGGTTTGCAGATCCTTCGACGCGGCATCACCATCCCCCTCGCCTTTTTTTATCGCAACGGAAACAAGATGCATCGTCTGACCAATCGGCCAGCGCCAATGTATTCCCTCCGAATACACCTCCTCTGACGGACGGCCAAAGGTCGTCATGACACCGCGATTGCCCGCAGGAACAGTAGCAAACGGCGCAATGAAAGATACCACCACCAAGCCAATTACAACAGCGGCAATCTTGGCCAGTAGATTCGTACGACGGGACTCTATTTCCATTTCTCTCCCCTTCAAAGACTTGTTAATGGTTACGTGCCTGGTTTCAAAGCCCGCAGTCAAACCTCAAAATACGTCAATTTTTTTGGCCCGATTTTTCTTGCAGATGCAGTCTTAATGGGCACAATCTCGCCATCATGAAATGCCACGGAATGATCCTCGAATAGCGTTTTGTGGATTGCAGACCCGTTCCTGGAAAACGAAAATTCAGCTTATCATCGGCGGTACCAATACCATTACTTTTAGTTTTTACTCTGTCGGCAATCCGTATCAACCTGCAAACCCACCTGTCCAACAAAATTCACTCGCCCAATCTGTGATAAAACCTCGCCACCTTATCTACTCACATCACCTCACATGAAAATCGCCACCTGGAACGTCAACTCCCTCAAAGTCCGCCTGCCGCAGGTCCTGCAATGGCTGGCCGACAATCCGATCGATGTGCTGTGTCTGCAAGAGACGAAGACCGTCGATGAAAAATTTCCGCAGGCCGAGATCGAGGCGGCGGGTTATCACGTTGCCTTCAGCGGCCAGAAAACCTATAACGGCGTGGCCATCCTGTCGAAGCAACCGATGACGGATGTGGTACGCAACAACCCGCATTTTGCCGACGAACAGCAGCGCCTGATCGCCGCGACTATTGACGGCGTGCGCGTGATCTGCGCGTATATCCCGAACGGACAGTCGCCAGATTCCGACAAGTACCAGTACAAATTGCGCTGGCTCGATGGCTTGCAGCAGTGGCTGGCGCTGGAGATGGCGGAGCATCCGAAATTTGCCTTGCTCGGCGATTACAACATCGCGCCGGAAGACCGCGACGTCCACGATCCGGCCGCGTGGGTCGGGCAGATTCTGGTGTCGGAACCGGAACGGGCCGCCTTCCAGCGCATGATCGCGCTGGAGCTGACGGATGCGTTCCGGCTATTCGAGCAGGCCGATAAATTATTCAGCTGGTGGGATTACCGGCAGATGGGGTTCCGCCGCAATGCCGGCATGCGCATCGACCATATATTGCTGTCGAAGGAACTGGCAGCTGCGTGTACGTCCTGCGTGATTGACAAGGTGCCGCGCAAATGGGAGCAGCCGTCGGACCACACGCCGGTGGTGGCGACGATTGCGTTGGGCTGATTGGTGGCTCTGATGGCTGCACGTTGCCGTAAATTTGCTGGCAACGTGCGGCGGGATGGGGTCACGATGAATGAGCAAGCAAGAGATGATGGCATCAAGCCATGGCTGTTTGGGCTAAATTAAATTCTTAAATTCCTTATTTTCCAGAATCGAAATGATCGCCTTTTGGGCGGTCATTTTATGTAGATCCATGGTCTCAAGTGTCGCTGAAATGATCTCCTCGATCTTTTCGGGTAGACCTTCATTTTTATCGGAATAATGGTGGAAGACAATGTCATCGACCCCGACGATTTTCGCTGCCAGGATTTGTGCTGCGGTCGAAATGGCCAGACTATTGCCGAATACGCCGCATCCTAGCTGGCCGGTGTTGATGCGTAATGTCTTATCCTCCCCAGCAGTAATCTTGTCCTTCGCGGCAGTGAATTTCGCCATCGTAAATCCGGCGTGTGCGGTGGAAAATATATCTTCGAATACCTTACGGAGCTGATCTCCTGAGGCATTTTTCCAGGAATTTCCTTTAACTTTACCTCTGGAATCCGGTGCAGCAATCGCCAGCCAATTTGTTGGTAGACATTTCTTCAGACTTGCCATATCGCGCCCATAACTAGTAAATTCCGCCACTCGCTCCGCACCTTCAATCAAAATTGGAGCGGGCGTATCGTCCGAGTGTCGCGTCAGGAAATTTTCTCCGTAATGGCGTTGATTAGACGGCAAATTGTGATTGGTGAAGCCATTTAACCACTTGGCTTTTTCCTGCGCACAGCTAGCGACTGCCCCCAATCCGACATTCTCGATAAACGCGACTTCTTCTTGTGCGAAAGAGCCATCCCCCTTCCAGTCACCGCCAAGCGAGGAATTCGCAAAGTCGACATGCACGTCATAAACGGATTGATCAGGCTCCGCTTGCGAAGCGAAATAAAGCTCATTCTTACTGCTTACCGTGCATGGATTTAATTGGCGGATCCTCGCTTTCAAATGCTTCCCGGCACGGTATGAATTCACCGTCGCCTCTTTTGAGAAAAATGCCTTCAACGGCACGTCTATTTCCGATTCACCTCGAGCTTGAAGATGTTCCAAGTACAGGGCATTTTGCTGCTTGAACAAAGCAGCTTTCTTGGATCCCATTTTTTGTATCGTTGAATCAGCCAGTGTTTTACTAGGAAAAAAATAGGATTCATAGGTGTCACCATCTGGGGATAGCCGGATAGGCTCCAGGAGAGCCTTACGGAAAGCATTCATCCGACTGTCTTTGTCCTGCGAAACAATATTTTTTTCCAATACATTGAATAGCGATGTTGCCTCAATTGATTTGCCATAAATCCGCATGTCTCGGATCGCGAGTAAAAGTGCGTCATCATGCTCAATAGAAGTGGCCAATGATTTTTTCGGCTTGTCGCCCGCTAATTTTATTATGTTCCCATCCAATTTGAGATTACATTCATTAAGCACTTTTACTAACTGTGTATTAGTGGCTGATATAAATATTTCCTCGCGTCTTGTTTTCAAAATTCCAGGGGAGGGGATTTTACTGTTGGGGATCGGGCGGGAAGACCAGCTACCTGGCTTTTGAATATCGATTGGTTTTTTTTGTGCATTAGGAACGGCGACAACTTCAGGCACGTCAGCAGGAAGCGAAGACGGTTGCTGGTTTCGACTAATAATGGACCGCAAACTCTGCGCTCTCGCGATCGCACGCGGTACCGACATGACAGGACTCGCTCCTCCCGCTGGCAACTTCTTCTTCAATGCCAGGTACAACTCTTCAAGCTGCTTCTCCGAATGCACAAAATGCGGACTGCGTATCTCGCGGCCTTTCGAAATTACTGCCTCTAATGCCGCCTCCAAATCCGCGTAGTTCTTAACGATTTTGTCGTCGATTTGCCGGACGATTTCCCGATAAGTCATCAAGACCGCATTGCGGCCATGACCAGCGGTGCTGAGGATGAGCGGGTCGCATTGTTCCGACGACGCACCTCCCTCTGCAGACGTGCATTGCTCCAGCAAGTCACTGGCAAGCTTGATGTTGCTGGCAACTAGCAACTTGCCGGAGAACTGCAGTCCGGCTTGCATTAACGAGATTGTCAGCGGCTTTTCTTCTGCGTCTTCTTGCGACCTACCGTCGTGAATTGTCAGGGTGAAATGCGTCGCCGTTCCACCGTCATCGATGCCGTTATCGATATCTGTCAACGTGTAGCGCCCGTCAAGCGACACACCCGCCTCGCCACTGCGATGTGCCTTATCGACTAGTCTCTTCAACATGCTCGACATTGGCTCGACCGACGACTCCCCAGGTTTGTGATGCGCCTTGCGTGACACGAACTGGAACAGACCCCGTCCAGAAATGGCGCCCTGCAACACGAAATCCAGGCACGTGTCTTTAGGCGGCGACTGCCCGACTGCGTAGTGGCGTGCCTTATCTTGTCCGTCAACTGAGGTCGTGATCGCCACCTCGTGGGCATGGATTATTACGTTGTCGTGATGAACAGGTTGGCCCTCAACGACGGCGTCCGACTTGACGACCTTGATAGTGCGTTCGTTCTCGATACATCCAACGCCAGTCCCATTTACAGGAATAGTGGCGAACTGCAACGGTCGCCGCGTAACGCGTTGAAGAGCACCCCATATTCGTGAAATAAACGAGGGCACGCTAGCTGAATCTGTTGGGCTGCCAGTCCCTTGCACGGGCACTTCTGGGAGAGGACCGGAAGCCTGAGAATGAGTACGGGAATGACGACTAGTCGTAGAAGAAAAAGTGGGAGGCATGAGTCGATCCAGAAAACCCGGCGCACGTCGCCGTATCGGGAGCGATGAAATGTGTCACTACAGCCGGATTGCCAACACGCAGGGACAAGCTTCATCGAAACCAACTGTGAGTAACGATGACCCGGGATCGGTTCCAGAAATTATTCCCATCACGCAGACAAAAAACATCTGCCATGCGCGCTTCGCACTTGCCTTGTTTGAACAGACTCAGTGCAAACAGGAAGCGCCCTGCGGTGATGTGCCGGTGGCGGTGAAGGGTTGAAGCAGTTGGATAGAGAATCAGAGAATTGCGGGATTCCATCGCGTGGTGCCGGAGCCGGCACCAGGAAGCGCGATGGAGATTCTGCTGCTCATGCCTTGTCGGCACAATCGGCATCGGAGCAACGCACGCGTTGCTCCCGCATACGCTTTTACTGCTTCGCTGCTGGCATCGGCATTGGTGCTGCCACAGCCTTATCTCCGCGCATCGTGCGGTGGTGTTTCTTGCCATGGTGCCTGTCGCCATGATGTTTTTTGCCATGATGCATTTCGCCATGGTGCTTGCCGCCGTATTCCATCTTGTGCATCGGCTTGTCGCCGGGCATCATCGCGCCGGCAGCGGGTGCCGATGAGGAGTAGCCGAGTGCCTGCGCACGCTGCTCGATGGCGGCGATCTTTGCCGGGTCGGTACTCTCGGTGATCCCGCTGGCACTTTGTGCGTTGGCGGTGCCGGCAAGGCCGGCGAGGGTCATCAGGATGACAAGGGAAAGTTTGTTCATGTGTTCTCCGTAAGCTGAGTAAGTCAATAGTGCTGAGAAATGTCAGCGGCGCGGATAGCCGGGCCGCAGCCCAACCGTCAGTATGACGGGCACCGCACACGACAGTTCCGATATTGCGCAAGTTGCGGCACTTAATCGACTGCGTATGTGCGTGGGCTCACTTACCCGGCGGTCATTGCCCCCGAGCGACTCAGACCAGCGGTTTTTTTCCAACCAGTTGCTTCTCGAACGCGGCATCGTTTTTTGTCATGCGACGCGGAATCTGCGGACCGAAGGTATTGACGAAAGCCACGAACGCATCGAGTTCAAGCAATTCGGACAAACGCGAAGCCGGGTCAGCAGCCGGGCCAAGCAGCAGACAAAACAGGCCGGCGGAGGTACGCATCATCGCGTAATCGGGATTGCCGCTGCGCGCTTTGAGGCGTTCGACGGCGGCAGTGGCGCGGGTTGATCTCACGGAGACTCCGGGGTGGTGTGATGGGGACGCTATTCTGGCATAGCGTGGGCGGGAAGGTGGCGCGGGGGCCTCAGCGCACTTGCAATGGCGGATCGCTTGCACGACAATCGCTCGTATGAAAGCGATTAAACCAATTAACCAATCAGTTACGAGCGCCAAACCCGGACCGCTGCCGCAGTCGTTGCCCGTCCGACGCGCACTCGTCAAGTTCGGCCACGATCTCGCCCTCGCCCGCCGCCGCCGCCGCTATTCGCAAGTCTCGATGGCGGAGCGCATCGGCGTTTCGGTGGCGACATTGCGCCGTCTGGAAAAGGGCGATGGTGCCGTCGCATGGAGCACCGTCGTGCGTGCCATGCAGGTGATGGGCGAACTGATCAGGATCGATGCGCTGCTTGATACAGGACAGGACGACCTGGGACTGGCACTGATGGACCAGCAACTACCGCAGCGCATTCATAGCAAGAAAACCGGTCCGAAAAGTGGTGGCTTATGAGCGCGGCGATGTTCCGCAACGCGGTGGTATGCATCGGAGAAGTCGGCACCATCGTTGGATCGCTGGGGTATGCCAAAAGCGGGACCCGGGAAAACACGACCTTTGCCTACAGCACGCGATGGCTGGAAAGTACTGACCGCTTCAAACTGTCGCCGGATTTGCCAATGGTCAGCGGCAATCAGTTTCACAAGGCTGCAACCAAAAACGACTCGTCATTCCACCTGGCGCTCGCCGATACTGCGCCCGATGGATGGGGCTGTCGCGTCATCGCCCGGGATCATGCCAAGCGTCGCAAGGCGGCACTGGCAAAAGGCAGCGATGTCACCTTTGCGGCGCTCACCGAGTGGGATTACCTGACCGGCGTAGACGATATCAGTCGCATTGGTGCACTGCGCCTGCAGGATGACCAGGGCCATTTCCTGCGCACAATCGATGCCGGCGAAAGAGCAACACCGCCGCTGCTGGACTTGGGTCATCTGCTCGGGGCAAGCCATGCCGTCGAGCGCGGCACCGAAACCGCCGCCGACTTGCGCTACCTACGCGGACGAGGTACTTCACTCGGCGGACTCCGTCCGAAGTGCAGCATTGTCGATGAGGACGGGCATTTGGCCATCGGCAAATTTCCGAGCGTAAAAGACGCACGCAGCGTCACCCGTGGAGAAGTACTGGCGCTGCATTTGGCACAAGCAGCCGGTATCGATGCCGCGCAAGCACGCATCGTCTGCACCGGTGATGACCCGGTCGCCGTGATACGCCGGTTCGACCGCACAGGCAATGGCGACCGGATACCGTACCTGTCAGCCGCCTCGATGCTGCAGGCGCGCCGCGACGATGACCGCGCCTATACCGAAATCGCCGATTGCCTCATCGCAAGCAGCCCCGATCCGCAACACGATCTGGCCGAACTGTGGCGACGGATCGTCTTCAACTTGCTCATTACCAACGTCGACGATCATTTGCACAATCATGGCTTCCTGCATACCGGCCACGGACAATGGCGGCTGGCACCCGCCTTCGATATCAACCCGTTCCCTGAGAAGGAGCAGGAACTCAAGACCTGGCTATCCGAAGAATCCGGCCCTGTGTCATCGATCCAGGAAGTCATGCAGATCGCCGGCTATTTCTGGCTCAAGCCAGAGCAGTCCCGCGCCATCCTAGCGCAAGTCGTCAAGGCGATCAGTGGATGGCGCGACATGGCGATGAGCAAACCGATCGGGATGCTGACGCGTGACCTCGCCGACTTCGCGCCGGCGTTTGAACATGTGCAGATGGAGCGGGCCAGGGAGCTGCTTTAAATAACGCCGCCGGACTGACTCGTCAGTCACCCGGAGACAGATGTGCAGCGTTCGTTGCGCCCTGCCTTTACCCCGGCACCCGCACCGTCCCCTCCATCAGCACCCGCGCACTGCGACTCATGATCGCCTTCGCAACGCGCCACACGCCATCGACCTGACTGGCTTCCGCGCCGACCCGCAAGGTTCCGGACGGATGGCCGAAGCGCACCGCGTTGC
>CANFED010000122.1 GCA_947445995.1 Oxalobacteraceae bacterium
ACGATAGATGCCAGCGATGTAATAGCCGGCCTGGCGTGTACTGTGCACGATGTCCGCCTGCCGCATCAGGTCTTGTTCGTAGGTGCTGACACGCAGGTAGAGTCTGGCGATTTGCATGGAGTAGATAGCCAAGTTGGGTATACCTCACTTGGCCGACGATAAGGCAGATAGCCAATAACTACAATCACAATGTAACTTGGCTACCAGTCATTGGGCCATTCAAATTGGCTAATCTTGAGCCGCCTCAGAATTTTCGACAAGATCAGGCGGCTCTAACCTCGCTCAACAGATCGGGATGCCGATCCAGCAGCTTGAACAGTTTGAGCAGCGCCAGCGACAGCTTGGTTTTGCCGTTCTCATAGCGCGAGAAGGCATTGACGCCGCCGCCAAAGATCTCACCGGCTTGCCGCTGGTTAAGGTCGAGCTTCCTTCGCACCTTGGCGATGAAGTCGGGATCGACATAAGCGGCATTCACCTGCCGTTGAGACGATTTTATACGCGATTTCGTGTCGCACTCCCGCTTACAACCCCAGATTAATGACGCTTATTGATGGTCAAGAGCGCAAAAAATAGTTAGAAAATAATGCTAAGCCAAATGGAACCAGACTGACTCGTATGTCACATACACCAGTGGATTGCGACGCGAGGCAGTTCTTCTTGGCAATAAGAGACCGTGTTAAGTGATCCTGTAGAACCCGTTTCAAGGTATTCCTGCACTGCTGCACAGTGCAGACGGGGGAGTTTTTGGAATCAATTCGTCTTACTTACTTAAAACCAGGTTGATTTGATCGAATTATGAATTTTCTTTGGAAATGAAATCACCGATACGCGCATTTTATTTTCGTCAGAAATCGAGCCCATCAGCATTTTCTTTACTTTATTTTATTTTATTTTTTCAATTTCATCATGCAAAGACGATTAAGTAATCTTTTTAGACGTGACCAGGTCAATCGTAATGATCCGCCCAGAGCACCCAGAGCACCCAGAGCACCCACAGCGCCAATAGCACCCATAGATCCCCAAGGAGCCGTCGCGGGCGAGAATCAACTTGCGAGAGACGGGCGAGCGATTGCAGCACCGGCAGCGGCCGCGGTGGCCGCACAGCGTGGGCATGCGGCCCAAGATGCTTACGCAGCGAGACGCAGAATTATCGCAGAGGGTGAGCCAGCCGCGCTGGCCGCTGTTGTAGCCCCAGAGCCGCCGGCGGAACCGCCAGAGCCATTCGATTTGGCGCTACAAGATTTACGCATGCATCGTAGTGAGACTGATCACAATCTGGTTTTTGCGTACCCGATTCCTTCCGGCGTGTATGAACCTGTTGCGCTGGCGGTTGATTCGGGAGGTGCCGGATTGGAAGGGCGCACGTATTTGCAGTTCTTGCTGGAAGATCCACGTACAGAAGGAGGAATGGGCTGCTTAATCAGAGATAAATTGCTGTCCCTAAGATATGGACTGTCGGAAGAGCGCCTTAACGATATCGCGACCCGTTTACGTGCAGTGATGGCAGAAAGCTATCTAAGCGATGATTTGATGGGCGAAATCGAGGTTCTTGCAGTGGAAGCTTTGCCGCATTGCCAGGATCGAGCCGATGTTGCATTAGGTCATATGGAAGATGCCGCTCTGCATGCAAGGCTGGTACGCGGCGGGGTTACTGACGAAACGACGCTTTATAACTACGGCGTTTCTTACTACATGCTAAATGCGGTGACTGAGGAAACGCGGCGGCTGTTGGCAGAGCGACGTGCTGCTGGCGAAATTCCGCATCAGGAAGTACACGATCTTCAAAATGCGCTTTTTCATTTGCAGGAGACGTTACACCTTCCACACCGGTTGCAACAACCTATTGTTCCGCGCGCTCGAGGCGGGATTGTCACGCAGCAATTAGCAGAGGAAGTCATCCTGCCGCGCGTTACTGCGCGTGCGATTGAGCACAATGGACAAAACGTCATGCAGTACATCAGTACCTGGGCCCCATGGAAGAACCACCTGGCCAAGAACTGGCCTGCGATGCAAGAAATGACAGCCAGTTTTCACGAGATTGTGTCAACAACCATGGAGCAACGCGACGTGCCCGGCTCCCGCCTCAACCGCATGAATGAGGTTGAATATGAGGCCAAAATTAAACAAGTTGAGATCGATAGAGTCAGAGTGGAAACCGAACTGGCCAATCAACTTGCCCTCGAACTGCTCTTCAATCGACGGGGCGAATATCTAGTTAACCATAACAAGTTATCAAGTTATTTCGGATAGTGCCAACTAAAAAGTTCAGCTTTTTTTCCTTTCAACTGAGGCGTGACGTATCCCGCCGTTTCGCTGACGGGATACCTGCCTACATACATAAATACAAATCACCGAGTGCACGAGTGCACCTCGAAGTTCTTTTTAAGTAATGAATTTGGATGAGATCATATATGCGACTCACTGACAGTAATCAAGCTCACATCTCCACCAAAAACTCTTTCTCGGCGATGCCACAACGTGTAGTGCATCACTGTGCAGCACTCTGGCAGAGACTGTCTCGTCGAAACGGTGCCCCCCGTCAGGAAGTGGTGCCGTCAAGTGCACTAGGCAGCAATATCTACGGGGTTGACTGTCCGAAGCACACCGCTGTCAGCGTGGTGACCGGTGGTCCTGAAAAAAAGCAGGTGGTACCGATTCACGCGAACCTCATTACTTTTGAGCATGGTGTAAAAGCCATTGCCGGACAGTCCCCGCAAACTTTTACTTTTACCAAACGATGTTTAATTCAGGGACTGGACTCCGGGAATGGACTTTTCCAGTTCGTCGACCCAAAAACCCATCGACGGGAAAATCCTCCTTCGGAAAAAACCATTCTTGGTCAACTTCTTAATCGTTGGAACAACCCGGCCCATACGGCCGACCGGCTGGTACTGGGTGGGCGGTATAAAGTGACAGACATGACACTGGTGAAGTCCGATGAGATGCACGCCTGTTATTTAATAACCGCAAGGGATCTGCACGATACCAACCGACTGGTGACGGTACCTCTGACCCAAGCTGCCATGCGATTCGATGATTGCCTGTTACGTGCCCAGCAGATTAAAGACGCCAATCGGCTCCTGGAAGATCACTTAGGGCATCGTCCATCAACAGCGAAATCCACAAGGCCGGGAATCCGCAACGACCCGATAATTCTCAGCAAAGCTGGTATTGGCCGGAATGCCGCCTTGATTACCTACCGTGCGGTGTTATCGAAAATTGACAACGAGGGTCACTCGGTTAGTTTCAGTTTGCTCGATGCGCTGGAAACTGTTGTTACGCAAGGGCGCCTTGACCGAGGCAAACAATTTCTTCATTCGGAGGCACAACTAGAAGAGGTACACGATGCACTTTCTAAATATTTCGTGGAACATCCCCGTGAAGATCCTGTGAAGATCCCTTCACAGGCCCTGCACCGTCACCAGTTATCCCGTTGTTTAACGGAAGAAATCACGGCAAAACCGGCGGATGCTATGCGCCGTCTTAATGTAGCTAGCGTGTCCCCTACCCCAATTAATTCCGTCGTCGATCATCGCACCCACATTTTGTCGCTACTGCAACGGCACGACGCCGCTAGTCCGTTGGAGCTGTTCGATGCACTGGCCGACGAAGATCCCGACGTGGCAGCATTCTGTTCGGTACAAGCCAGACGGGCATTGACTGCCATCGAGGGGTCCTGCTCAGGAGGATATGAATTTTCGTCGATGCATGCCGGCGTTGGTGTCGAGATCGTAAGTTCAGGCCAGGCAGGAGTCTTTGAAGAACCCGTCATTTATCCCAAGGGAACCAATGACGACGGGGATCAGACGAAGATACTGAAGATACAACACCTGCTCGCTGGCGATGTGGAAGCGGCGATGGCGTTGTCGGGTACTGATGACGGCAATAACCGGGAAAAATCAGCAGGAATATTCCCCTACGGTCTTGCCGTTGCGTTGCGCACAGGAAAGCGGGATATGTCCCCGAGCCTTACGCCATCAGCCAGTCTTCCTTCAGCAGAAAAAATCTCCTCTTTTTTTACAAAAAACGCGGACATGTCCACCTTGGAGCTAGTCGAAACGCTTGCGGTGAACAATCCGTCTATGGCGGCATTGGTTCATTTCATCGATCACGGGCTGCTATTGCGCGACAGCGCCAAACGCTCGCAATGCGAGCGTTATGATTATGTCATCGGTCCTGCTGCTGAAGATCCATTTTTCGAGAAGAGCACAGGGAAGAATCCACAGACACACTTCCCGACTTTCCTGCCTGGTGTCAGGCGAGCACTGAATTCAGACGAGGTTAAATGGGAGATTTTCGTCAATCAGCAATGGCAACCGACAAATCGCATTTCGGATGTTTGTAAGCATGTCATCACGCAAGCCACGAAGGACTTGACCGCTACTTCTACTCAAGCCGATGCGTCGGACTTGTATCCGTTACCCGTCTATAAATTACTTGCCAAAGCTATCGGCATTGCAACGGTACCGCCCTATCTCCACCAGCATGAAGCGGAAATTAAGAATGCTGTACAAAAGAACAAGCAGCAAGGTGAGCTCGCTGCAACACAGGCCAGGCAGGCCCGCTTGGCAGCGGACGCCAAGAGGGAAGAAGATGGCCGGATTGCCGCTGAAGCGGCCGCGAGACGCTATGCAGCAGCAGGGGTTGATAATGACCAGCAAGAATATCTCCTGATGGACTCTGATCCAGCTGACAATTTCATTGTCCAATCGAGCGAAACTATTCTGCCATTGCCCAGCCCGTCCCACCGCTTGGCGCTGCTGCAAGGAATTCGCGAGGACTTGATGCAAACGCATGATCATCAGGCGGTGAGCTCGCATTCTCTGCGTGACGAGAATACCGCTGACCACCGTTCCTGGTTGCGCAGTTCCTGGCTGTCGCTGTTCGATACATTGACGCCACAACAGTTAGCCGATCGCCTGCGCGCCTTGGTAAAAGATTCCAGGTTTATTGAGAAAGATGCGCGGATTTTGCAGGCCATCGCCGAGATGTATCATCATCATCCAGCGGCTTTCCTGCAAGGAAAATTAATTGGTGTTACACATGACGACACCGACGTTGCTTCGCGTCAAGAAGGCTTAACGCTCGATGCAGTGCTCGGCACGCATTTGCCGCTCCAACCGCTGCTGTCAAATCATCCTTCAACAGCCGATTTGTTTATTCCCCCGAGTCAAACCATCGAATTGTTTTTAAAACATTTGCAATTAAAAGTCGGAATGATGTACCGCACCGAATATCCCCCGCTTAAGCGCGAACTTGGCCATTTCGTCCTTCACGAAGGACCCGCCAGCAGCACGTTACCAATTACGCTGCATCGCGCTTTTGGTGTGCCGTTACTGGTGGTGG
Source organism: Oxalobacteraceae bacterium (assembly GCA_947445995.1). Lineage (GTDB taxonomy): Bacteria > Pseudomonadota > Gammaproteobacteria > Burkholderiales > Burkholderiaceae_D > Actimicrobium. The sequence goes on from CANFED010000122.1 coordinate 5,347, forward strand.
AGACTAAATCAGGGGCTGAGATGACTTCCAGTACCAGTGGTCAACCCGAATACGCAAACCGGTTGCGTATGACAGTTCCTTCGCAATCTCAATTGGGTGCAGGAATTGATGGACTGATTGCCAATGACAATGTTAATGAAGATGTGATGAGTTCACTAGCAATCGAATTCGCTGATAAGCCCGTGATTTGGTGCGACGATAACCGTTACTCAATTTATTTACCTAAAAAAAATGAACTGAGCGAACCAGGCCCGGCAGAACCGACCAGCAACCCGATTTTGCCTGTGAAAACGGCTGACGCTGCCTCATCAAACAAATTTTTGTCATGGTTTCGGGGGCGCAGATAGAAACTGTATTGAAACTGATCAGGCGATCCTCGCGCTTGTGCGGGCTTAGCCATGATCAGGAATTGCATCCAACCGGCCAGATCGTAAGTTATCCAAGGGACGGTACAAATGAGTGTGGTACAGAAGAAGCTAATTCCACATAATCGTTTGAACGCGCCACCACCGCCCCATCATTGTTACTTAGAACCAACACTGGAGTCGTTTCAGTGTGGGTGCAGGGATTCGTGCGTATTTGGGTAATAAGCGTTTTTCATATATCGCAAGACCATTATTGCAGTTTTTCTGCATACAGCCGGTTTCCGACAGTATTTTTCGCCTGTAAAAAAAGCCTGAATTATGTCTCTCAAGCTGCAATTTTCGTTAGTTTCGAAAAACAGATGTTTTTAGACATGCACAAACGGTTATGACAACACGAGTCTTTATGGATTTTAGGATTATTGCCCTTTTACGAAGGAATCTTTGCTGTCATCCTTCCAGACCAACGGCAGGATAATTGACCTGGATTCGCTCTTGGCAGGGCTGGAACTGGGGTGACGGAATTTTCTGGGGTTCCGGCTTAGACCCCCAACACGGTTTATCTGCCGCTGTTTAGCGCTTGCGCCCTCAATTAGCGCCTCCATGGCGACAGATAAACGCTAAGCGTTATCGATACTAAAATGCAAGAAGAACACCATGTTGTCGTTATGCCTACGGATTGCACCAAAATGGCGAGAAATCACTGGCATTCGGTGAAAAGTGCAGACAAGCAAGGCTTCACCGGAAAATACACGGGAAAGATGTTGAAAGGCACTTTTCGTTCGGGGCGACGAATCATTCTTTTTAAACAATGGAAAGTGATATATGTCTGACCACCAGATAGACACGATGTCATCCACGCGCCTGGCTGACGTCCGGTTCCAGCAACTCGATAACGTACCCGCCGCCGCGACCTGGTTTGCCAATATCGCCAACCCGCAGACCCGACGTGCGTACCAAAGCGATTTGACAGAATTCATGACCTTTACCGGGATCGCTAATCCCGACCAGTTCCGCAGGGGAAGAACACAGGATTCGAAAAAAATCGGGCGCTAAAGCAACATACCCTTTAATGAAGTGCCGCTTTCGACCCGAAGCAGACTTTCATTTATTTGATTCTGCGATGGGTAGCTTATGGCCGATAACGGATATAGCTTGTTGCTCTAGTGAGGCTTCTGCCTGTTTGCAAGACAGCTACCGGCTTTCAACATCTCTCACCAGCACGGCCTTGCGTTCATGACGTGCCAGCGCGAGTTCGATCAGGCGGCTCAACAAGTCCGTGTATGCAATCCCGCTTGCTTCCCACATTTTCGGATACATCGAGATCATCGTGAAGCCGGGGAGCGTATTGATTTCGTTGACATAAAACTGGCCGCTATCTTCTTCTAAGAACAGGTCGACCCTTGCAAGTCCCTCGCATTCCAGGGCAGAAAAGACACGGCTCGCGATTTCTTGCGACGTTTCCAGTTGAGTGCGAGTCAGCTCAGCCGGGATACGCAGCGAGGCACCATTTTCGTCCAGATACTTTGCTTCGTAAGAATAAAACTCGTGGCTGGCAATAACCTCCCCAGGTACGCTGACCAAGGGCTGCGACCCAAAATCGTCATTCTCCAGAACCGAAAGCTCGATCTCTCGGCCCACAACCGCTTTTTCAACAAGCACTTTCTTATCAAAACGAAAAGCATCGCTGATCCCTGAAGCCAACTCGCCCGATGTGTAGACCTTGTGTACCCCGACTGACGAGCCAGCATTAGCCGGTTTGACAAAACACGGAAAGCCCAACTCGGCGATAACAGCCTGTAAGAAGCGCGATTGGTTCTTTGTCCAGTCTGCGTTGCGGATCGTAACCCATGGCACTACCTGCAAGCCTGCATCTCGCAGGACGCGTTTGGTCATGTCCTTGTCCATGCCTAATGCTGAGGCCAATACGGAGCACCCGACGTACGGAACGTTTGCAAGCTCTAACAATCCTTGAATCGAGCCATCCTCACCGTAGGTCCCATGCATAACTGGGAAGACAACGTCGAATGTGCCATCGATAGTCATCTGGGTGGCAGCCGGCTTCGCCGATAAGGTAACGACGCCCGTGAATAGCGCAGTGGGATTCGACGGCATCACAACTTCAGGTGTGTTGCGATAAATGGGAAAGAACTTGCCGATCGAATCCAGCGCATCTGGCGACGCAAGGTGCCACGTGCCGGTCTTGTCGATCCCGATCGGCACGATGTCATATTTTTCTTGGTTAAGCTTGCCGATCACGCAAGCCGCTGACTGGAGCGAGACTTCATGTTCCCCTGAACACCCCCCGTACAGCACTGCCACCCGAATTTTTGGTTTAGTCACAAATCTGCCTTCCAAGATGCTTACGTTGATTGGGGATTTACTTTAGTCCGCAATCGTAATTTTTCAAAGTTAGGCTTGCAGAACGGCTGCTTTTGGCCGAAAGCAACCTGTCGGAAAACAGTTGTTTTACGACGGCTTGGCAGGCGATATCTGGAGCTTACACGCCAAGGCATGAAAAGTGTACGGAAACCTATGTCGTTATGGTTTAGCATACGATAATCATTTTTCATGGGTTTTCCGTACATGCTTGTCGGGTATATGCGCGTTTCGTCCGAGTCTGACCGCCAAAACACCAACCTGCAGCGCGACGCGCTGCAGGCGGCGGGCGTCGATGCGCGGCATCTTTATGAAGACCGTGCGTCCGGGTCCAAGGATGATCGGTCCGGTTTGGCCCAGGCGCTTGAATTCTTGCGGCCTGGTGATGTGCTTGTCGTCTGGAAGCTAGATCGACTCGGCCGCTCATTGCCGCACCTACTTTCCATCGTAAATACGCTCAAAGACAAGCAGGTCGCTTTTCGGTCACTCACCGAAGGAATGGATACGACGACAGCTTCCGGCGAATTGCTGTTCCATGTTTTCGGCGCGCTGGCCCAGTTCGAGCGGGCGTTGACCAAGGAGCGCGTGACCGCAGGGCTTGTCGCAGCGCGTCGGCGCGGTCGTGTCGGTGGCCGCCCACCGTCAATTACCGGCGAGAAATTGGAGTCCATTCTTGCCGCTCTACGCGACGGCATGTCCAAGGCTGCTGTCTGCCGAACCTTTGGGGTCAAGCGAACCACGTTGATTGAAACCATTGCGCGAATTGGCGGCGCGGAGCCAACATGAGGTACCTATACGCCGTCAGGATGGCGTAACGTATGGCGCGTCGCTCCGTACTTTCCGCAACGGAACGGGATAGCCTATTGGCACTCCCGGAGGTTGAAGACGACCTCATTTTGCATTACAGCTTCACCGAGTCCGATTTGTCCATGATTCGGCAGCGCCGCAGCGACGCCAACCGAATCGGCTTCGCCGTCCAACTGTGCCTGCTGCGCTACCCTGGCTATGCGCTGGCTGGCGACATGACGGTACCGGATATAGTGATTCAATGGGTCGCCCGCCAGGTACGAAGCGATGCCGCCACTTGGCAGGAATACGGTGTGCGCGAAAAAACGCGGAATGAGCATTTGCATGAGCTGCGCGCCTATCTCGGATTGTCACCGTTCGGATTGACGGATTTTCGGAAGCTCGTGCACAGTTTGGCTGACCTTGCCATGCAGACCGACAAAGGTATCGTGCTCGCAAGCCATGCCTTGCAAACGCTGAGGCAGAAACGCATTATCTTGCCGGCTCTATCGGTCATTGAGCGTGCTTGCGCGGAAGCTGTGACGCGGGCCAACAGACGCATCTATCGGACATTGATCGAGCCGCTGGAACGACATCACCGAAACGGGCTAGATAACCTGCTCAATGTCGCGCCGGACTTAAAAATCACATGGCTCGTATGGCTGCGTCAGTCACCACACAAACCGAATTCCCGCTACGTGCGGGAGCATATCGAGCGCCTCAAGATCTTCCAGTCGCTCGCCCTGCCGGAGGGACTGGGCCGGCATATTCACCAAAACCGTCTGCTGAAGATTGCGCGTGAAGGCGCACAGATGCAACCAAGCGACCTTGCCAGATTCGAGGACGAGCGGCGCTACGCAACACTGGCAGCACTGGCCATCGAGGGCATGGCCACCGTGACGGACGAGTTGGTCGACCTGCACGACCGCATCATGGTCAAGATGTTCAGCGCGGCCAAGAACAAGCACCAGGAGCAGTTCCAAAAGCAAGGCAAGGCAATCAACGACAAGATACGTCTGTATTCGGAAATTGGCCATGCGCTGGTCAAAGCCAAAGAATCCGGCGACGACCCCTATGCCGCGATCGAGTCCGTGCTACCGTGGACTGAATTTGAACAAAGCGTCACCGAGGCCAGCCAGCTTGCCCGGCCCGAATCATTTGACCATCTACAACTGATCGAAGAGCAGTACAGTACATTGCGGCGCTATACGCCCGAATTTCTCGACGTGCTCAAGCTCAAGGCGGCGCCCGCAGCACAAGCAGTGCTCGACGCCATCAACGTCGTGCGCGAGATGAACACGACCGGAGCGCGCAAGGTACCGGAAAGCGCAACCATCACATTCGTCAAAGCCCGCTGGAAACCGCTCGTCATCACCAGCGATGGCATCGACCGCCGCTTCTATGAGATATGCGCAC